>DASZTU010000202.1:0-15556 GCA_035547975.1 Devosiaceae bacterium
TTATCCGGCGAACCCGACCGCCTATGTGGCGACGCTCGATTTCTACAAGGAAGTCGTGAGGTACTGCCGGGAACACGGCATCTTCATCCTCTCCGACCTCGCCTACGCCGAGATCTATTTCGACGAGGAGGTGCCCCCATCGGTGCTGGAGGTGCCGGGCGCCATCGACATCGCCGTCGAGTTCACCTCGATGTCCAAAACCTACTCCATGCCGGGCTGGCGCGTCGGCTTTGCCGTAGGGAACGAGCGGCTGATCGCCGCCCTGACGCGGGTCAAGAGCTATCTCGACTACGGCGCCTTCACGCCCATCCAGGTCGCGGCGGCGGCGGCGCTCAACGGCACCGACGAGATCATCAAGGAAGTGCGGGACATCTACCGGATGCGCCGCGACGTGATGGTCGAGAGTTTTGGCCGGGTCGGCTGGCGCATTCCGTCTCCCTCGGCGACGATGTTCGCCTGGGCGCCGATCCCGGACCAGTTCGCCCAGATGGGATCGCTCGAATTCGCCAAGCTGCTGATCCAGGAAACCGGCGTCGCCGTCGCACCCGGTGTGGGGTTCGGCGAGTACGGCGACCAGTATGTGCGCCTGGCCCTCGTGGAAAACGAGCAGCGCATCCGCCAGGCGGCGCGCAACATCAAGAAGTTCCTCGCCGGCGCCGCAAGTCACGACAATGTGGTCCCGATGAAGGCCGCTCAATAGCGGCAGGGACGACCGGAACGCGCTAGCCTCCCATTCCTCACCGGAGCGGGAGGACAGCATGGCCGACTACAGACTGCTCATCGCCCAGGGCAAGCAGATCGTCTTTACCGACGAGCGTGGGTTTGCAGAAATCTGGCAGGCCCTGGTCGAGAAGGATTTTCTCGAACTCGATGGCGAACTGGTCGACGGCGACGACCGCTATATGGGCCACGTGGCGGTAGCCCGGCAGCACGTGATCGGCCTGTTCCACGAGAGGGGCTGGCGGCGCGCCGGCCGCTGAGTCCGCGATTGCCTATTGACGGATAGGATCAATCCTATCCATATCGGTCGCCCAGGGAGTATGCCATGAGCGACATCGAGTCATTCCGCCAGGCGGTCGAAAGCTTCATCGCGCAGCGCGGCTGGACGGCGACACGGTTCGGCCGGGCGATCGCCGGCGACCCGCTGTTCGTCTTCGACCTCAGGGAGGGCCGCGAGCCGCGCTCCGAGACGCGGGCGCGTATCCTCAAGGCCATGCAGGACGAGGGGGAGGCACAGGCACTGCCCCCGATCCGGATCGGCGTCGCCGGGCTCGGCAATGTCGGCGCCACGCTGGTGAGGATTCTCCAGAAGGACGGCGAGGAGCTGACCCGCAAGCTCGGCCGCCGGCTCGAGGTGACGGCGGTCTCGGCGCGGTCCCGTTCGCGCGACCGCGGCGTAGATCTCGCCCCCTACACCTGGTACGACGATCCGGTCGCGTTGGCGAAGTCGCCGGAGATCGATCTTTTCGTCGAGCTCATGGGCGGCGAGGACGGGCCGGCTGCGGCCTCGGTGCGCGCGGCGCTCGAGGCGGGGCGGCCGGTCGTCACCGCCAACAAGGCGCTCCTCGCCCGCCACGGCGTGAGCCTTGCGAAGCTCGCCGAGGAATCGGGCGCCCAGCTCGGCTTCGAGGCCGCGGTGGCCGGGGGCATTCCCGTGATCAAGACGCTGCGGGAGGCGCTGGGCTCGGCACGTATCGCGCGCGTCTATGGCATCATGAACGGCACCTGCAACTACATCCTCACCCGCATGGGGCGGGAGGGCCTCTCCTTTGCCGAGTGCCTCAAGGAAGCGCAAGCGCTGGGCTATGCCGAGGCCGACCCGACGTTCGACGTCGAGGGCTTCGATACCGCGCACAAGCTCGCGATCCTCGCCAGCCTCAGCTTCGGATGCGAAATCGCACCGGACGAGATCTTCGTCGAGGGGATCACCGGGATCACCCAGGTCGACATCAAGGTGGCGGCCGACCTCGGCTACGCGGTAAAACTTCTCGGCATCGCGCAGCGCTCCTCCGAGGGCATCGAGCAACGCGTCCACCCGACTCTCGTGCCCAAGGATTCCGCCATTGCGGGGGTCGACGGCGTGCTCAACGCCCTCGTGCTCGAGACCGATCATGTGCACGAGCTCATGCTGGCGGGGCCGGGTGCCGGGGGGGCGCCCACGGCAAGCTCGGTGCTCTCCGATATCCTCGATATCGCCCGCGGCACCCGCGTGCCGGCGCTCGGGGTGCCGGTCGCCGAGCTCACGCCTTACCGGCAGGCGCCGATCAAGGCCCATGCCGGCGGCTACTACATCCGGCTCGACCTCAAGGACGTGCCCGGGGCGCTGGCCGCCATCGCGACGCGCATGGGCGAGCGCGGCATTTCTCTCGAAAGTGTGATCCAGCGCGCCGATCTGCGTGCTACACAGGCGGAAGCGGAGGGGACGCAGACGCGGACGGTTGTGTTGATCACGCACGAGACGATGGAGGCGGCGGTGCGCGAAACCCTCGCGCAGATCGCCCATGACGGCTTCACCGTCGGAGAGGCGCAGGTCATCCGGATCGAGGCCTTCTCGTGAATTCCGCCGAGGCGGAAGGCGAGGTGGCGGCGGGGGGAATTCCCCCCTCGATCGCCCGGCACCTGACGCTCGAGCTGGTGCGTGTGACGGAGCGGGCGGCGATCGGGGCAGCCAGCTGGCGTGGGCGCGGCGATGAACGCTCGGCGGATGTGGCCGCGGTCGAAGCCATGCGCGACGAACTGCGCCGCGTACAGATCAACGGGCGCGTGGTGATCGGGGAGGGCGTGCACGGCGATGCCCCGATGCTGTTCGTCGGCGAAAAGATCGGCGCCGGCGAGGGCCCGGAGGTCGATATTGCGGTCGACCCGCTCGAAGGCAACACGCTCTGCGCCAAGAACCAGCCGGACGCCATCAGCGTCTTGGCTATGTCGGAGCGCGGCGGGCTGCTCAACGCGCCGGAAGTCTATATGAGCAAGGTGGCGATCGGACCGGGCTACCCGGAGGGTGTCGTCGACCTCGACCGTCCGCCACTCGACAATGTCCGCGCCCTGGCGGAGGCCAAGGGCGTGCCCCAGACCGAGATCACCGCCTGCGTGCTCGACCGTCCGCGCCATGCGGGCCTCATCGAGGATTTGCGCGTGGCCGGGGTGCCGGTAAAACTGCTCAGCGACGGCGACATCGCCGGGATCATTCACACGGCCAACACGGAAGAATCGGGCATCGACATCTATCTGGGCTCGGGAGGGGCGCCGGAGGGCGTGCTCGCCGCCGCGGCGCTGCGCTGCCTCGGCGGGCAGATGCAGGGCCGGCTGATCCTCGATACGCCGGACCGGCGGGCCAGGGCGGAGGCCCTCGGCATCGTCGATCTCCAACGGAAGTACAGCGCCGCCGATCTCGCCTCGGGCGACGTGATCTTTGCGGCGACCGGCGTGACCGACGGGACGCTGCTCGCCGGCGTCAAGCTGCAACGTCAATCCATCGTGACCTCGACCATCGTCATGCGTTCCTGGTCGCATACGGTGCGCTGGATCACTGCCCGCCATCCGCGCTAAGCCATCGAGACGACCTGCTCCCACCCCCTCGGGGCCGAGCCTCTTCCGACAGGAATCCCTCATGAGCGAACCCCAGAACCCGCAACGGATCGGCGGGGTGACCCCGCGCTGGTGGAAGGAGGTCGTCGTTTACCAGGTCTATCCGCGCTCGTTCGCGGATTCGAATGGCGACGGCATCGGCGACATCCCGGGGCTGATCCAGAAGCTCGACTACATCGCGGGACTGGGCGTGGACGTGATCTGGCTCTCGCCGCACTTCGATTCGCCCAATGCGGACAATGGCTATGACATCCGCGACTACCGCAAGGTAATGGCGGAGTTCGGGACCATGGCCGACTTCGACCGGTTGCTCGCCGAGATGCAGGCGCGAGGCCTCAAACTCATCATCGATCTCGTGGTCAACCACACGAGCGACGAGCACGAGTGGTTCGTCGAAAGCCGCTCCTCGCGCGAGGCGGAGAAGCGCGGCTACTACATCTGGCGCGACGGCGCCCGCGGGGTGCCCAACAACTATCCCTCGTTCTTCGGCGGCTCGGCCTGGCAGAAGGATGAGGCGACGGGCGACTACTACCTCCACTACTTCGCGAGGAAGCAGCCCGATCTCAACTGGGACGATCCCCGGGTGCGCGCCGATGTCTACGACATCATGCGCTTCTGGCTCGACAAGGGCGTGGCCGGCTTCCGCATGGACGTCATTCCCTTCATCTCCAAGCGCCCGGATTTCCCGGACCTCACGCCCGAAGAGCTCAAGGCGCCGCAGAACGTCTATGCCAGCGGGCCGCGGGTGCACGACTACCTCCAGGAGATGCACCGCGAGGTCCTGTCGCATTACGACGTCATGACCGTGGGCGAGGCCTTCGGCGTCACGGAACAGCAGACCCCGCTGTTCGTCGATGAAAGCCGTGGCGAACTGGACATGATCTTCCACTTCGACGTGGTCCGCGTCGACCGCGACGGCTGGCGGAAGACCGATTGGACGCTGCCGCAGCTCAAGGCCATCTACAGCCGCCTCGACCGCACCGTCGGCGCGGGCGGCTGGAACACGGTGTTCCTCGGCAACCACGACAACCCGCGCGCGGTGAGCCATTTCGGCGACGACAGCCCGGCCCATCGCGTCACCTCCGCCAAGGCGCTGGCGACCATGATGCTGACGCAGCGCGGCACGCCCTTCATCTACCAGGGCGAGGAACTGGGGATGACCAATTTCCCCTTCCTCACCATCGAGCAGTTCGACGACGTCGAGGCAAAGGGGATTTGGGAGGCCGAGGTCACGACCGGCCGGATCGATCCCGACGAATATCTTTCCCACCTCCGGCACACCAGCCGCGACCATGCGCGCACGCCGATGCACTGGAGCGCGGCGCCCTTCGCGGGATTTACGACGGGCCCGCGGCCGTGGTTCGCGGTCCATCCGGATTTTGCGACCATCAACGCCGAGTCGGCGCTCGCCGACGAGAACTCGGTCTATCGCCACTACCAGCGCCTGATCCGGCTGCGGAAGTCCCATCCCGCCCTGATCTATGGCGACTACCGCGACCTCGATCCGGCCCATCCGAAAGTCTTCATCTATGCGCGCACCCTGCCGGAGGAACGGCTGGTCGTGGCGGTCAACTTCGGCAGCGAACCCCAGGCACTGACGCTGCCCGAAGGAATGCTGGCGCGGGAGGTGTTGCTCGGCAACCGGACCGACCGCGCCCCCGTGCCGGCGGACACCGCGAATCTGGAGCTTGGGTCCTGGGAGGCGCTCGTCCTGCGGACCTGATCGCTACTGGAACGGAGCAGGCGTTTTGAGCGACGCCTTGTGGCGCGGCTTCGGCAACGGCCGGTTGCTGGCGACCAATTCGCCCCAGGCGCGGCTCTCAGGCACATCCTTGAGACGGACGAAGGTAAAGCCTTTGGCCTTGAGGGCGAGCACGCCGGCGGCCAAACCGGCGCCGGACGGGCGTTTCGGCTGGTTGATGTGGCCGATGATCACGTCGCCGTCCTTCGCCGTGAGCATGCGTTCGGTCACCTTGTCGGCCGGCAGTGAGGCGCCGAAATCGGCATTGAGCGAAAAGCCGCCGATCCGATAGCCCATCTGCCGTATGCGCAGCAGCGCGTCGCCCGAGTAAAGCGCCGTTGCGTCGCGATACCAGGTCGGCCGGGGGATGCCCGCGGCGGCCATCGCCCGAGCGCCCCCATCCACTTCTGCCGCGACCGCGGCGAGGGTTCCGGCCGGCACGAGGCCATAGAGCTTTTCCGCACCTGTGACCGCCGGGATGTGCATCGCGCCGTGGTTTTCGAGCTCGAACAGCTCCGGGTGGGCAAGCAGGGTTTTTAGGGCGTCGCCGTTGTTGGCGAGCCACCGGCCGGTCACGAAGAGCGTCGCCGGTATCTTGTTCGTAACCAGCGTATCGAGGATGCGCAGATCGACCTCGCCCATGCAGGCATCCAGCGTCAGCGCCACGCGCGGCCCCGCCTTGCCGCCCGGCTCGATGGTCAGCGCGGGCTCGATCAGCCCGTCCGACCGGATGCGGGCGTAGGCGGGGAGCGGCAGGGCAAGGGGGAGGGCGGTGAGGAGAGCGAGAAGGGTACGGCGGCGCATAGGAAGAGGGACGCGGGAAATCCGCGTGTGGCTTGATAGCCGCGCCGGCGGGGCCTGGCGCTGCGGGGTGTTGTCGCAGCCGCCTCAGGATCAGGGCTTGATGCGGATGAAGGTGTTGGCGAACCCGTGCTCGCGCACGAGGCTATAGAGGACCGCCGCATTGGCCGGGTGGAGCCGGACGCACCCGTGGGAGGCCGGACGTCCGAGCGAGCGCAAGTGTTCGGTGCCGTGGATGGCAAAGCCGCCGCGGAAGAACACCGAATGGGGCATCGGCGAATTGTCGTACTTCCGGGAATAATAGACGGCGGCCATGCGCGTCGGGTGGAAGCTGCCCGTTGGCGTACGGAAGCCCTTTCGTCCCGTCGATACCGGCCAGCTGTATTGGGTAGCCCCGTCGGCGCTCACCAGCATCATCTGGCTCGAAATGTCGACGACCACACTGAGCTGTCCCGCAAGCACGGGCGCCACAGAAAACATCATCGCGAAGGCAACAAGGAACGAACGCAACATCGGCGAAGACCCTGGATCGATTGTGACGGAATTGTGTGGGGGCTTGCCTCTTCGGTCAACCAACGGCTTCGCGATCAGCCGCTGATGCTTGATATTCAGTTACGAGCCCCGGCGGTGCCGGATGTCCGGGGCAAATTTGCCTCTCGGCCTCAATTGCAATCACGAGGGGTGCTGACTATGTTGCCGCCGCATTTCGGGTGAACAAGGCCTTCCATGTCCGACGAGACAGTCTTCCGCGAAGTCGACGAGGCGCTCCGCCGCGACCGCATGAATTCCGCCTGGCGGCGGTATGGCCCTTATGTCATCGGGGCCGCGATTGCGATTGTTGCCATCGTCGCCGCCAACGAGGGCTGGAACTGGTGGCAGAGCAGCAATTCGGCCCGCTCGTCGGATCAGTTCTACGCCGCGTACGATCTCGAGACGAGTGGCAAGCTCGCGGACGCGCAGAAGGCGCTCGACAAGGTCATCGCCGAGGGCACCGGGCAATACCCGATGCTGGCGAAGTTCATGCAGGCGGGTCTGCTCGCCAAGGACGGCAAGCCCGACCAGGCGCTCGCCGCCTACGACGCACTCGCGACCTCCGCCGGCAACCAGCGTCTCAAGGAACTGGCGCTGCTCCTCGGCGCCAATCTTCTCGTCGACAAGGGCGACGTCGCCGGCGTCAAGCAGCGCGTGCAGGGACTGATGGCGCCTGACAACCCGCTGCACAACTCGGCCCGGGAGGCCCTGGGGCTGGCCCAGTACAAGGCTGGCGACCTCAAGGGGGCCCGCGAGAGCTTCGAAGCCGTCATTGCCGACCCCGCGGCGAGCAACGACACGCGCGGGCGCCTGCAGCTCTATGAGAGCCAGCTTGTCGCCCAGGGCGCGGCTCCGCCGGCCGACGCGGCAGCGGCCAATCCCGCCGATATCGGCGCGTCGGCGGTGGAGGGTATCGCGGGTGCGGTGCCGGCCCCGGCTGCCCCTGCCGGGACAACGCCGGCTGCGCCTGCCGAAACGACGCCGGCTGCGCCTGCCGGAACGGCCGCGCCCGGCGGCAATCCCGCCCCGGCGGGCGTCGAGTCGAGCCAGCCCTCCACCCCGGATTCAGCCCTCGACCTCGCCGTCCCGAATGCTCCGGCCGCTGGCGCTCCTGCCGGGACGGGCCCGGCCGACACGCCCGCGACGCCGCTGCCGAGCACCGGCCTCCCGAGCGTGCCCGCCGAGAGCGCGCCCGCCACCCCGGCGCCTGCGGCGGCTCCCGCCGAAGCGCCCGCGACTAGCGGCGCGTCGTCGACACCCGCCCCGGCCGCCGATACCGCGGCGCCCGCGACCGGTGCCGCCCCGGCCACCGGCACGACCGGCCAGTGAAGGCGCATCGGCGGACAACTCGGCCGCCGGCCTGCAGGAAAGCCCGATGAGCGTCACCGTTGCCATTGTCGGCCGCCCCAATGTCGGCAAGTCGACGCTTTTCAACCGCCTGGTCGGGCGCAAGATCGCGCTCGTCGACGACACCCCGGGGGTGACGCGGGACCGGCGCGAAGCCGAAGGGCACATCGCGGAGCTGAAATTCCGCCTGCTGGATACGGCCGGTTATGAGGACCGGACCGACGGCAGCCTCGAGGACCGCATGCGCCAGCAGACGGAACTCGCGATCCGCGAGGCCGACGTCATCCTCTTCATGATCGACGCCCGGGCGGGCGTGACGCCGCTCGACGAGCGCTTCGCCCAGGTGCTCAGGAAATCCGGCAAGGAAGTGCACCTCATCGCCAACACGGCGGAGGGCCGCGCGGCCGAGCCGGGGCTGCTCGAAGCGTATCAACTCGGCTTCGGCGAACCGGTCGCGCTCTCGGCCGAGCACGGGCTCGGCCTTGCCGACCTCCATGCCATCGTCGCCCGGGCGGTCGACGCACAGGAGGAGGCGCGCGCCGCCGCCGCGGCGCCGGTCGCGGGCGACCTCGACCAGTTGCCCGAGGTGGACATCGCCCTCGCCGAGGACGACGGGTCGAGCGAGGAAGGCCCGGCGCCCCGCTGGAACCCCTCGCGCTATCTCAACGTCGCGATCGTCGGCCGGCCGAACGCCGGCAAGTCGACGCTGATCAACACCATGGTCGGAGCCGAGCGGCTGCTCACCGGCCCGGAAGCCGGAATCACCCGCGATTCGATCCTCGTGCCCTGGGAATGGCAGGGCCGCACCATCAATCTCGTCGACACGGCCGGCATCCGCCGCCGCGCCCGCGTCACCGAAAAGCTCGAAAAGCTGGCGGTGGGGGATGCCCTCCGCTCCATCCAGTACGCCGAAATCGTCGTGCTGCTGCTCGACGCCACCATGCCCTTCGAGAAGCAGGATCTGTCGCTCGCCGACCTCGTCGAACGGGAAGGGCGGGCGCTGGTCATCGCGCTCAACAAATGGGACCTCATCGAGGACAAGAACCCGACCCTCGCCCGGCTGCGTGAGGAATGCGAGCGGCTCCTGCCGCAGCTGAGGGGCGTGCCGCTCGTCACCCTGTCGGGGTTGACCGGGCGCAACATCGACAAGCTGATGGAGGCGATCTTCGCCGCCGAGCGGGTGTGGAACAGCCACATTTCGACCGCCAAGCTCAACCGCTGGCTCTATGCCACGACGGAAAGCCATCCACCACCGGCCGTCGCCGGGCGGCGCCTCAAGCTCCGCTACATGACGCAGGCCCGCATGCGGCCGCCTAGCTTCATCATCTTCGCTTCCCGGCCCGACGCGGTGCCCGCGTCCTACCAGCGCTACCTCGTCAACAGCCTGCGCGAAGCCTTCGGCCTCCCCGGCACGCCGATCCGCCTGTGGCTGCGCGGCGGCAAGAACCCGTATGCGGACGAGGAACGGCGCTGATCCGCTAGCTCGGGCGTTGCCGTCATCATTGCGGGCCGGGCGAGGCGACATGGTACCGGCGTGATTGCCTGAACCGGGCGCAACGGTACCCTGGCCTTCACGAGGGTGAGATCGCTCCGTATATACGCGTGGCCGCTCGAGCGACCGAAAGGCTTGGGGTTGAACCTGTTCATCGAAATCGTCGTTGTCGTGGCCCTCGCGCTGCTCAACGGCTTTCTCTCCATGTCGGAACTCGCCGTGGTGTCGGCCCGGCCGGCCCGGCTCAAGCTGATGGCGAGCCGCGGTGACAAGGGCGCCGCGACGGCCATGCGGCTGGCGGAGGACCCGGGGAAGTTCATCTCGTCGGTGCAGACCGGCATCACGCTGGTCGGGGTCCTCTCGGGCGCCTTTTCGGGTGCGACGCTTGGCCAGCGCCTGAGCGCCTGGCTCGCCGCGAGCGGCGTTCCCAACAATTTTTCCGACGCGCTGGGCGTGGGGGTGGTCGTCGTCGCCATCACCTACATTTCCCTCGTCATCGGCGAACTGGTGCCCAAGCAGCTGGCGCTCCGCCACCCGGAACGCATTTCCGCGCGGGTGGCGCCAGTGATGTCCGGAATCGCCGTTGTCGCGGCGCCCATCGTCTGGCTGCTCGACAACTCGGGGAGGGGGGTTCTTACCCTCCTCGGCCAGCGCGGCGAAACCGGCGAGCAGGTCACGGACGAGGAGGTCAAGACCATCATCGCCGAAGCCGAGAGCGCGGGCGTCCTCGAGAGCGACGAACGGAACATGATCTCGGGCGTGATGCGCTTCGCCGATCGCTCGGCGCGCGGCCTGATGACGCCGCGCCGCGACGTCGAACTCATCGACCTTGCCGAGCCGCAGGAGGAAATTCTCGCCCGCCTGCGTGACACCCACCGTTCGACCCTGCCGGTGCAGGACGGCGATCCCGATTCGATCATCGGCGTCATCGTCCGCAAGGACCTGATCGACGTGTTCGCCCGGGGCGAAGCCATCGACGTGCGTGCGCTCGTCAAGAAGGCCCCCGTGGTCATGGACCGCTCCGACGCCCTTTCCGTGCTGCGCGCGATCCGGTCGTCGGTGGTCCACATGGCGCTGGTCTTCGACGAGTACGGGCATTTCGAGGGGATCGTCACCTCGGGTGACGTGCTCGAGGCGATCACCGGGGCGCTGCGCGAGGAGGAGGGCGCCGAGCCGGCCTATGTCATGCGCGAGGATCGCAGCTGGATCGTCGCCGGCTGGATGCCGGTCGACGAGTTCTCAGACAAGATCGGGGTGCCGGTCTCGCGCGATGCCAAGTTCGAGACGGTTGCGGGCTTCGTGCTTTCCGAGCTCAACCACCTGCCTCAGGTGGGCGAAACCTTCACCCGCGGCCACTGGCGTTTCGAGGTCCTCGACCTCGATGGCCGGCGCATCGACAAGGTTCTGGTCCAGCGGATCTGACGGGCCTCAGAGGGGCCGCGTTTCCCCGCTCTTGAAATCGAAGAGCGCGCCGTTTTGCTCGTAGCCCGGCTCGACCATGTCGATGAGCCGCGGCGCGACTTCGGCAGGGGGCGGCAATGTCTCGGGATCCTCGCCGGGCATGGCGCGGGCGCGCATCGCGGTGCGGACGGCACCGGGATAGAAGACATTGACCCTGACGGGCGTGCTCTCCATCTCGCCGGCGTAGCTCTTGACCATCGCTTCGACCGCCGCCTTTGTCGCCGCGTAAAGCCCCCAATAGGGCCGCGCCGAGCGGGCGGCGCCGGAGGAGACGAAGACCGCCCGGCCGGCCGCCGACTGCCGCAGCAGGAGGTCGAGCGAGCGAATGAGCCGGAAATTGGCGGTGACGTTGAGCCGGAAAACCTTGTCGAACTCATCCGGTGAAAGGTGGGGCACGGGGCTCAGCGTGCCCAGCGCCCCCGCATTGCCGATGAGCCCGTCGAGCCGCCCCCAGCGCTCGAAGATCGAGCGGCCGAGCTGGTCGATGGCGTCGCCTTCGCGCAAATCCAGCGGCACGAGCGTCGACGATCCGCCGATGGCCTGGATCTCATCGTCGAGTTCCTCGAGGCCGCCCACCGTGCGCGCCACCGCGAGCACGTGCGCACCGCGCCGCGCCGCCTCTTTCGCCGCGGCATAGCCGATGCCGCGCGAGGCGCCGGTAACGAGGACGATCCTGCCGGAGAGTTGCTTGTTGTCCGCCATCAGCCGGCTTCCCGCAGCAGCGAGATGGTCTTGGGTTCGCTGCGGGAGCGGCCATTGAGATCGGTCAAGGTGGTCGGGTACTCGCCGGTAAAATAGTGGTCGGTGAATTGCGGGGCGTCGGCGTTGCGCGGCTCGCCGCCGACCGCCTCGTAGAGCCCGTCGATCGAGAGGAACCCGAGGGAATCGGCGCCGATGAACCGGCACATTTCCTCGACCGTCCGATACTGGTTGGCGAGGAGCTTTTCCGGGTCGGGCGTGTCGATGCCGTAGTAATCCGAGTGGGTGATCATCGGCGAGGCAACGCGCATGTGCACCTCACGCGCGCCGGCGTCCCGCACCATCTGCACCAGCTTGAGCGAGGTCGTGCCACGGACGATGGAATCGTCGATCAGCACCACTCGCTTGCCCTCGATCTCGGCGCGGTTGGCCGAATGCTTGAGCTTTACGCCAAAAGCCCGGATCTGCTGCGTCGGCTCGATGAAGGTCCGCCCGACATAGTGATTGCGGATGATGCCGAGCTCGAAGGGAATGCCCGAGGCCTGCGCAAAGCCGATCGCGGCCGGCGTTCCGCCGTCGGGCACGGGAACCACCACATCCGCCTCGACCGACACTTCGCGCGCGAGGTTGGCACCGGAGCGCTTGCGCACGCCATAGACGTTGCGGCCGGCCACCACGGAATCGGGGCGGGCGAAATAGACGTATTCGAAGAGGCACACGCGCTCGGGGCGCGGGGGGAACGGGCGCACGGAATCGATGGTGATCCGCCCGTCCGGCTGCAGCTCGCAGATCACGACTTCGCCGTTCTCGACGTCACGGACGAATTTTGCCCCGATGATGTCGAGCGCACAGGTTTCCGAGGCAAGGATCGGCCGCCCGTCGAGCTCGCCGAGGACCAGCGGCCGGATGCCGTTGGCGTCGCGCGCGCCGATGAGCTTCGTCCGCGTCATGGCCACCAGCGAAAAGGCGCCCTCGAGATGGCGGATGGCGTCCATGAAGCGCTCGCCGGAGCCCTGCCGGCGCGAGCGGGCGATGAGGTGGAGCACGACCTCGGTATCGGAGGTCGATTGGCAGATGGCCCCGTCCGCGATGAGCTGCCGCCTGAGCGTCAGGCCGTTGGTGAAGTTGCCGTTGTGGGCGATGGCGATGCCGCCGACCGCGAGCTCGGCGAAGAGCGGCTGGACGTTGCGGAGGATCGTCTCGCCGGTCGTCGAATAGCGCACGTGCCCCATGGCCATGTTGCCGGGGAGGCGGGCGAGCGTCTGCGGGTTGGTGTAGTGGTCGCCGACGAGGCCGAGGTGGCGTTCCGAGTGAAACTGGGCGCCGTCGAAGGAGACGATGCCGGCCGCCTCCTGTCCCCGATGCTGCAGCGCATGCAGGCCAAGGGCGGTCAGCGTCGCCGCTTCCGGATGCCCCAGAATGCCGAAGACGCCGCACTCCTCGTGCAGGGTATCGGCATCGAAGTCGGTGATCTGGGCATCCAGCATGACAGGGGCTCCTGCTTGACGCGGCTGTTTCTCACGCAGGGCAGGGGAAACGCAAGCCGTTCGGCATCACGGCCTGGAGAGCGACGCTACCCTCAGGCGCCGTTGCCGGCGGGAGCCGGGGTGGATGGCGCCGGGGCGGCGGGCGCCGCGGTGCCGGGGGCCGCCGTATCGGGCGCTGTGGTGTCTGGCGCGGCGGTCGTATCCCCCGGGGAAGGAGCGGTCGCGTCCGGCGAGGCGTTCTGGTCCTCGGTCGTCGTGTCCGTGTTGTCGCCGGTCGTGTCGCCACCGGCGGTCCCGGGCTTGCCCCGCTTCAGCCAGGCGTTGATCTGGTTCTCGAAATCGGGCGGGAGGGCCGAAACCAGCTTGTCGCCCGCATCCTGGAGATAAGGCAGCGACTTGGATTGCTTGGCCCAGTCGGGCAGCTTGCTGGTATCGGGGAAGAGCCAGAGGCCGAAAACCACCACGACGATGGCGATGAGGACGCCGCGCAGCACGCCGAACACGAAGCCCAGCGTCCGGTCGAGCGCCCCGATGCGGCTGTCGACCACGAAATCGGCGATCCGCATGGTGATGAGGTGGAGGATGATCAGCGCCACGATGAACGTGACCGCGACCGTCGCCACGTCCGCCACGATCGGCTCGCGGATATACTGGCGGGCGATCTCGGGATGCTTGAAGTACATGTAGGCGGCGATCGCCGCCGACCCTGCCCAGGTCACGAGTGACAGGATTTCCCGGGTCAGCCCGCGCGAGGTGGCAAGGATTGCCGAGATCAGCACGAGAACCGCGAAACCGACGTCAAAGGCTGTGAACATGGGCCGCTCTTTGGCGATACAAGATGCGTTTCGTTTAGCCGCTTCTCCCGGATAAGGGAAGCGGGCGCCATCGCAAGGGCGGCGATGTGCCCAGATTACATCGTCGCTTCGAGCTCGAGGGCGCTATGGCGCCCGGCCGCGATCCGGCCGACGAGCTCGGCGAGGGTCGAGAACTCGCTGACGACGAGGCCGCTCGACCGGTCGGCCGCCCCGAGCCGCCCGGTCGCCGCCATCGAAAACCCGAGCTTTTCCGCCTCGCGCAGCCGCAGCGCGGCGTGAACGACCGGGCGAACGCCGCCGGCCAGCGAAATTTCGCCGAAATAGACGCTTTCGGGCGGCAGCGGGGCGCCGGTGAGGGAGGAGATGAGCGCCGCGGCGACCGCGAGGTCCGCCGCGGGCTCGAGCACTTTAAGGCCACCCGCGACGTTGAGGTAGATGTCGTTGGGGCCGATGCGCACCCCGCAGCGGGTTTCGAGGACCGCGAGGATCATCGAAAGGCGCGCCGCGTCCCACCCGACGACGGCGCGACGGGGAGTGCCGAGCGGCGAGGGCGAGACCAGCGCCTGGATTTCGATGAGCAGCGGGCGCGTGCCCTCCATGCCGGCGAAGACCGCGGAGCCCGCCGTGCCCCGGTCGCGCTGGTCGAGAAACAGGGCGGAGGGGTTCTGCACCTGCCGCAGCCCCAGCGTCGTCATTTCGAAGACGCCGATCTCGTCCGTCGCCCCGTAGCGGTTCTTGACGCCGCGCAGGATGCGGAAGGTGTGGCTCGAATCGCCCTCGAAGTAGAGCACCGCGTCGACCATGTGCTCGACGACGCGCGGACCGGCGATCTGGCCGTCCTTGGTGACGTGGCCGACCAGGACGAGCGCGGCGCCCGAGCGTTTTGCGAAGCGGGTGAGCGCCTGCGCGCTGGTGCGCACCTGGGTGACCGTGCCGGGGGCGCTCTCGACCCGATCGGTCCAGAGGGTCTGGATGGAATCGATGATGACGAGGTGAGGCGCCGGGCCCTGCTGCAGCGTCGCGAGAATGGTTTCGACGGAAGTTTCGGCGGCGAGCGACACCTCGGCTTCGCCGAGGCCGAGCCGCTGCGCCCGGAGGCGAATCTGCCCGACCGCCTCTTCGCCCGAGACATAGACCACCCGCTTGCCGCGGCCCGCCAGCGCCGCCGCCGCCTGGAGCAGCAGCGTCGACTTGCCGATCCCCGGATCGCCGCCTACGAGAACCGCCGAGCCCATGACGAAGCCGCCACCGGTAACCCGGTCGAGCTCGCCGATGCCGGTCGGGATGCGCGCCGCGCTCTCGGTCTCGCCCCGGAGCGGGAGGAGCTCGGCCGGCCGGGCGTTGGCGACGACCGCGCCGGGGCCGCCGGCGGGGCCGGATTCGGGGACCTCCTCGACGATCGAGTTCCATTCGCCGCAGGCCTCGCAGCGCCCCTGCCAGCGGGAATGCACGGCCCCGCAGGACTGGCAGACGAACTGGCTACGCGTTTTGGCCATGCTGGAACGAACCGTCGAGAGTTTCGCGGGAGCAAATGCTGCGAGATTCCCTAGCGGAAGTCTGCACCGCCTGCAAGAACAAACAGCGAACAATTTCC
>DASZTU010000203.1:0-36068 GCA_035547975.1 Devosiaceae bacterium
ATCAATGCCGGTGGCAACGGCATCCTGGTGCTCAACGGCTTTGGCACCAATCTTGCGGCTTCGGGGGGGGGCGGAACGATCAAGAATGACGTTGACGGCGTCATCCACGCGACGGGCAACGGCATCCAGGTCGGCGGGCTCAATATTTCGCCATCGGTCGCCCACCCAATCGAATTGGCGCTGGGCCTTCCCAACGGCAGCCTCTCCAACGCGCCGATCCCGGGTGGCGGCAGCTTCGACATCACCAACGATGGCCAGATCGGCACCAACAGCGGTCGCGTCGGCGGGGCCGGTATCACGGCCCTCGTGACCGGCGATCTCACCGTCAAGAACGGCGGCGGGAGCATCTACTCGACGAAGGACGGCGTCGGTTTCGGCTTGACGGTCGCTGGCGTACCGGTGCCGACCCTCGGCAAGGCAACCGTCACCAATGACGGCACCGGGGTCATTGACGCGCTGGGCAACGGTGTCTTCGGCACAGCCATCGGCGACGTGCAGGTCACCAACAACACCGGCGGCAAGATAACGGCGGGCCTCGACGGCGTGAACGTCGTCTCGGATACCGGGGCCATGAACGTCGTTCACGGCGGCACGGTCACGGCCGGTGGATCCGGCATCGTCGCGACCTCGTTCCTCAAGAACACGATCATTTCAGGCGATGCGGGGAATACCGCCTGGGGCAGCGTAAATGCGACCAACGGACCCGGCGTCGTCGGCATTTCGGTCGCCGGCACGTCCACGGTGGATGCGGGCAAAGTCACCTCGGGCTCGGGCTCGTTCTCGGTCGACGGCGTCAGCGTTCCGTCGTTTAACCTGCCGGTTCTTGGCACGGTCAATTTCGGCAGCGGCGGCGTGCTCAGCCTCGCCATGGGAGACGCCACGGCGAACGCCCACGGCGACATCACGACGACCGGCACCTTCGGCGTGCTGGCATTTTCCGCCACCGGCAATGCCACCGCCCACTCGGATGCGGGGATCACCATCGACCCCGCCATCGGCATGTCCGGCATTACCTTCGGGGCCGGTCAGGCCGCCGTGCCCAACAACGCGACGATCAACTCGACGGTCATCGGCCTCCTCGGCGTCAACATCGGCAACGGTTCGGTCAACATCACCAACAGCAACACCGGCGATGTGGAAGCGTCGACCGGCGCCGGTGTGGTGGCCCTTAAGCTCGGGGCCGGCGGCGCCAACACCGTCGACGGCACGAATGATGTCGTCGTCAGCAACGACAATACCGGCCATCCGCTCGGCACCGGCGGCGGGATCATCAATGCGCCCGATGGGGTCGGCGTCTTCGTGCTGGCCCTCGACCCGACCCTGGCCAATCCGAACAACGTCCTCGTCAGCAACACCAACAACGCCTCGATCACCGGGGCGGGCGGCTTCCTGAGCCCCGCCATCGGCGTGCTCGCGGACGGCAACGTCGGGATCGACAATCTCAACTATTCCCAGGTGACCAACACCGGCGGGACCTCGGGCTTTGCAGCCCTTGGCCTTGCCGGCGGCAACATCGTCACCAACAATGACAACCACTCGGCCATGACCGGCAACATCGACGTTGCGAGCCTCGGCGGCAATGCCACGGTCAACAACGATCATCACTCGAGCTGGGATTTCTCCGGCCTCAGCGCCATCGGTAGCGTGACCGGCGACGCCGCCCTCAACAACGACCGCGGCAGCCAGATCCATGGCACCGATTCCCTGCTTGCCCTTGCCGCCGGAAACAACGCCTCGATCAAGAACGATCGCGGCGCCGACCTCGAACTGAGCGGCCTCAGCGCCAATCTGATGCTCGCCGGCAACGACGCCTCGATCCTCAACAACCGTGGCGGCAGCTTCACGATCGACGGGCTCGCGGGCGGCAACTTCATGGTGGCCGGTCACGACGCCTCGATCACGAACACCCGCGGCGGCAGGTTCACGATGGACAGCCTGCTGAACGCGAACGTCATGATCGCCACCAACAACGCGACGATCCTCAACGACCACCATGGCCACTTCAGCCTCGATGGCTTCGCCAGTGGCAACTTCATGTTCGCTGGGAACGACGCCTCGATCACCAACGACCGGGGCAGCAGCACCTCGTTCAACAACCTCGTGGGCGCCAACCTGATGGTCGCCAACACCGGCAACGCCTCGATCACCAACGATCGCGGCGGCAGCTTCGAGATGTTCGGCCTCGCCAACGGGAATTTCATGTCGGCGGGCACCAACGCATCGATCCTCAACGACCGCGGCGGCAGCTTCGAAATGACCGGCGTGGTGGATGCCAACGTCATGCTCGCCGACGGCGCCGCCTCGATCACCAACACCCGGGGCGGCAGCTTCTCGCTCGACGGTTTCAGCGGCGGCAACTTCATGTCTGCGGGCACCGATGCGACGATCACCAACACCCGGGGCGGCAGCTTCAGCCTGACCAACCTGCTGAACGGCAACCTCATGGTTGCCCAGGACAATGCCGCCATCGTCAATGACCGGCACGGCAGCTTCACCCTCGACGGCATCAGCGGCAACGTCATGGCGGCCATCACCGGCAACGCCTCGATCTCGAACGACCATAACTCGGTGATCAACCTGATCGGCGTCAGCGGCACGCTGATGGCCGCCAATCAGGATGCGACCATCGACAACAACAACGGCGCCACCATCAACCTGCTGGGCAACAACAACCTCGGCTTCCTGACCGGCGGCACCAGCACTCTGAACAACAACAGCACGATCAATGTCGGTGGCCTGTCCGGCGGACCCGGGGTCGCACGGTTCCTTGGCCTCGACACCTTCAACAATGCCGGCCAGCTCAACATGCTGAACAACGTGATCGGGGATTTCACCTACACCTCGCACAACTATGTGGGCGGCGGCGTGGGTGGGCCGGGCCTCCTGTCCGTGGACGTCAATCTCGACGGCCTGGGCGGTTCGTCTTCCGATCTGCTCTGGATCGACGGGCAGGCCTCGGGCACGACCCTGATCGCCGTCAACAACCTCCATGTGGGCCCGGCAACCTACGACCCGGTCGGCACGAAGCTCGTCTACGCCGACACCACGGCCTCCGGTCCGGCGGGAACCGAGTTCGCGCTGCAGAACGGCCCGATCGACAGCGGCCTTTATACCTACGACCTCTCCTACTTCTTCAGCAGCAACGATCCGAGCTGGTGGCTGACGAGCGCGCCCAATGCCCGCGCCTTCGAACTCGCCGCGCTGCCGTCGCAGATCCAGAACATGGACTGGGCGCTCGACTCCACCTGGCACGACCGCACCGCCGATCTTCGCGATGACGCGGCGACCGGTACGGCGACGGGTGGCGCCTGGGTGAAGGTTCTGGGCCAGCACACCGGCCGCGACTACGACCAGAGCTTTACCGACAACAACGGCACCTTCACCAACACCGGCCATTCCGACCAGAAGATCGGCGGCGTGACCGGCGGCGTCGACACGGTGCTCCACACCCACGACATGGACGTGGCCCTGGGTGTGATGGGCAGCTACATGGCGTCCTCGACGGCCTTCACCAATACCGGAACGCAGGTCGACATCTCCGGCACGGGCGTCGGGGCCTACGCCACCGCCATGCGTGGCGGCTTCTTCCTCGACGCCGTCGGCCGCGTGCAGTTCCTCGGGGTGAACTACGCGACGGCTGCGCCCTGGGCCGACATGGCATCCTCCAACGCGCGCTCCTATACCGCGGTGGTCGACGCTGGGTACCGGACCGACATCGGGCCGGCCACCATCGAGCCGCTGGCGACGATCGCCTACAACCGGACGACGCTCGACGATTTCGCCCTCCTCGGGAACAACGTCTCCGTCGACGATGCGTCGAGCCTTCGCGGCCGCCTGGGTGTGCGGGTAACCGGCAAGGTCGACACGCAGGGCACGACCATCAAGCCCTTCGCCGAGGCCAATGTCTGGTCGCAGTGGATGGGTGACAACACGGCGACGCTCTCCGGCGGGGCAACGGGGGTGACGCTCCACGACAACACCGGGGGGCTGAGCGGCGAACTCAAGGGCGGCGTCGAAGTCTTCAATGGCGCTGGCCTTTCCGGCTTCCTCTCGGGTCTGGTCCGGGGCGGGGTGTCGGCGACGACCTACGGCGCCCAGGCGGGGGTCCGCTCGAGCTTCTGATCGGATCGGCCGATATGACGCGCACCTGGCCCGCGACAGCGGGCCAGGTTTTCAGTTGACAATATTCCTGGCCGGCCCCACCGCTTGGCGAGGATTTCGAGCAGGCGAGGTTTGGCGTGGGTTCCAACAGGCGAAGGCTCCTCCCCGTTTTGGCCGCCGCAGCGGCGCTGTTCTGCGGCGCGGCACAGGCGCAGCAGCAACAGGCAGGGCAGGCGGCGGATGCCGCGCCCGCCGCCCCGGCAGCCTGGGGCAGCCAGTGCGCGGCGATCGGCCGGAACAGCGCGCTCGATTGCTCGATCTTTCAGCGCGGGGTCACCCAGACGGGGCAGCTCATCGGCTCCGTTTCCATCCGCATCCCGCCCGATACGGGCAAGGCCGTCCTCGTGATCTCGGCGCCGCTCGGCTTATATGTCCCGGCCGGCATCAGCTACAGCATCGACGGGGCGGCGCCGCAGACGATGCCGATCGAAACCTGCGACCAGACGGGGTGCTTCGCCAATCAGCCGGTGACGGGTGAAACGCTGAACGCGATGCTGAAGGGGCAGAAGATCACCGTCACGTTCTCCAATATGAGCAAGCAGTCGATCAGCCTGCCGCTCTCGCTGACGGGCTTTGCCGCGGCGTACGGCCGGATCAAGTAACGCCGGGCTCCGGCAGGGCCCGAGGGCCTTGACCGGTCGCCGCCCGCTGGGTCGACCCGCGGCGGCGAAGCGAAATCTCCGCCTGGGAGCCTTCTCGCCCGACGATGGCCTGACGCACGCGCCGTTGCGGGCCGGGGCCGGCGGCACGTTCGGTTGCCCTAGGCCGCCGTTCGGTCAGCGGGCGAGCGAGCGTGGCAGGCCTTCGAGCATCTCGAGGCAGGCGTCGAGCTGGGCGGGCGCGATGAACTCGTCGGGTTTGTGGGCCTGCTCGATGAAGCCGGGGCCGCAGATCACGGTCGCGACGCCGTGCTGCTGGAAGAGACCCGCCTCGGTGCCGAAAGAGACGAGCTGCGCCGGCTCCGCGTCGCCGGTGAGGGCGCGCACCAGCGCCTCGGCCTCGTTCGGCGTCATCGGCACGAGCCCCGCGACTTCCCCGATGACCTCGGTGACGATATCGGCGTGCGGCGCGGTGCGGCGCATCGCGGGGAGGAGATCGCGCGCCACATAGGCCTCGATGGCTTGCCGGGCATAGCGGAAATCCTCGTCGTTGACGGGGCGCAGTTCCCATTCCACGGCGCATTTGCCGGCGACCGTGTTGCGCGACACGCCGCCCTGGATACGCCCCGCCTGGATGGTGGACCACGGTGGGGCGAAGGCGGAGCCGGCGGGCGCGCGGGCCTTCAGCGTCTCGCCGATCTCGAGCAGCCGCGCGATATAGCGCGCCGCGTACTCGATGGCGTTGACGCCGAGGTCGGTGCGCGACGCGTGCCCCTCCGTGCCGACAAAGGTCGTCGTATATTCGCAGCAGCCCTTGTGCCCCTCGATGATGCGCATCCCGGTGGGTTCGCCCACGATGCAGGTCGTGGGAACGATCCCCGCGGCGGCGAGATCGGCGAGCATCACCTGCGCCCCGAGGCACCCCACCTCCTCGTCATAGGTGAAGGCGAAGTGGATCGGCCGGGCGAGGGGTTGCGCGGCGTAGCGGGGGGCGAAAGCCAGCGCCGCGGCGATGAACCCCTTCATGTCGCAGCTGCCGCGGCCAAAAAACCTTCCGTCGCGCTCAACGAGGTCGAACGGGTCGCTCGACCAGGCCTGCCCCTCGACCGGCACGACGTCGGTGTGGCCGGAAAGCACGACGCCGCCCGGCTCGCCGGGACCGATGCTGGCGAAGACGTTGGCCTTGCGCCCCCCGGGATCGTTCGTGACCCGCACCCGCGCGCCGATTCCCTCGAGCCGCTCGCCGACATAGGCGATGAGGTCGAGATTGGAGTCGGCGGAAACCGTGGGAAACGCGACGAGGTCGCGCAGGAGCCCCACGGTTTCGGGAAGGAGGGGATGAGCCAACGGCTTTGTCCTCAGCGCTTGACGGTGAGCTCGCGCACGACATCCGCGAGGCAGTCGGCGGCACCCCCGGCCCGGATGCGGATGGTCTCCGAGGTCTCGAACCCCCACTCGTCGGTCCAGACGGCAGGCATGAAGTGGAAGGTCATGTTTTCCTCGAGCACCGATGCGTCGCCGGGCCTGAGGCTCATGGTGCGCTCGCCCCAGTCGGGGGGATAGGAGACGCCGACCGGATAGCCGGTGCGGTTGTCCTTCTCGATGCCATATTTGCGCAGGACCGCAAAGAAGGCGTCGGCGACCTCCCCGCACGTATTGCCGGGCCGGGCCGCCTCGAGCCCCGCATGCAGCCCCTCGAGCACCGCGTCCTGGGCGCGCTTCATGGCGTCGGGCGGATCGCCCAGGAACACCGTGCGCGAGAGCGGCGCATGATAGCGGCGATAGCAGCCGGCGATCTCGAAATAGGTGCCCTCGCCGCGTTTCATCGGCCGGTCGTCCCAGGTGAGGTGGGCGGCCGAGGCGTCCCTGCCCGAGGGCGTCAGCGGCACGATGGCCGCGTAGTCGCCGCCATAGCCGTCGACGCCCCTGAGGCCCGCATCGTAGATCTGGGCCACGAGGTCGCACTTTCGGATGCCGACCTCCGCCACCTCGCGGATGCGCGCGTGCATGGCCTCGACGATGCGCGCCGCGCGCCGCATGTAGTCGAGCTCGCGCGCCGACTTGACGGCGCGCTGCCAGTTGACCAGCGCCGTCGCGTCGATGATGCGCGCCTCGGGCAATTCTTCGCGCAGCACCTCGAGGCACTTGGCCGCAAAGTAGTAATTGTCCATCTCGACCCCGATGCGGGCTCTGCCGAGGCCCTTGTCGCGCAGCACCCCGGCGAGGATCTGGTAGGGGTGCACCGTGGGGTTCTGCACGTAGTGGTCGGGGTAGGAGAACATCGACCCCGTATCGAGGAAGGTGGTGAGCTTCGCGCCCGCCTTGTCCTGCGGGCGGCCGAACCAGAGCGGCTCGCCCTCGGGCGGCACGATCACCGCCTGGTGGACATAGAACGACCAGCCGTCATAGCCGGTGAGCCAGTTCATGTTGGAAGGGTCGGCGCAGATCAGCACCTCGACGCCGGCCTTCTCCATGGCGGCGCGGGTCTTGGCGAGCCGGGCCGCGTATTCGGCGCGCTCGAAGGCAGGGGCGGTTTCGGACACGGGTCGTGATCTCCAGAAAGGGTCAGCTCGAAAAGATTTGGCCGGCGTGTGCAGCGCGGGCCCGCGCGAGGGCGAGATTGGCGATCGCGGTATCCTGGACGCCCGTGCCGGTGAGGTCGCAGAGCGTGATCGCCTCGCCGCTGCGGCGGACGGGTGCGGTTCCGGCGAGCACGGCGCCGAGCTCGGCGAAGTCCGCCTCCGGCGAAACCGTGCCCGCCTCGATCGCGTGATGCAGCTCGCCGAGCAGCCGGGTCTGGCTCAGCCGGTCCGGCACATACGCGCTGAGACGCGCAAATACCCCTGGGTCGATCTCGTTCTTGTGGCCCGCATCCGAGCCCATGGCGGTCACGTGCTGGCCTGGTTCGAGCCAGCTTTCCATGAGGATCGGCGAGGTTGCGGGCGTCGTCGTCACCACGATGTCGGCGCCCTTGACCGCCTCGAGCGCGCTCATCGCCGGCACCACCGGAATCCCGAGCTCGTCGGAGAGGGCGCGCGCCGCGGCGGTCGCCTTGTCGGCGTCGCGCGCCCAGAGCCGCGCCCGGCGGATCGGGCGAACGAGGGTCAGCGCCTCGAGCTGCAGCCGCGCCTGGACGCCCGCGCCCAGCACGGCGGCGCTTTCCGCATCGGCGCGGGCGAGGTGCTTCGCGGCGACCGCGCCCGCGGCGGCGGTGCGGACGTCCGTCAGATAGCCGTTGTCGAAGAGGGCCGCCTCAAGCAACCCTGTGGTTGCGCTCAGCACCACCATCAGCCCGTTGACCGAAGGCAGGCCGAGTTTCGGATTGTCGAAGAAACCCGGGCTGATCTTGATGGCAAAGCTCGTGAGGCCCGGCACATAGGCGGTCTTCACGTCGACTTCGCCGTTGGCCTCCTTGATGTCGAGGCGAAGGATTGGCGGCATCACTACCGGCCGGGTGGCGAGGGCCCGGAACGCGTTCTCGACGCAGGCGATCGCATCGGCGTCGAGCGGCACCAGCCGCCGCAGCTCGGCTTCGGTGAGGATGGTGATCTCAGGCAAGTGCCGCCTCCCGCGCGAGGTCGGGCGTTTCCCCGGCAATGATCCGGGCATGGAGGCGCATGTCGATGTTCTTGCCGCTGAGGACGACGGTGGTTGGCCCCTTGGGCCGCACCTTGCCCGCTTCGAGGGCGGCGATGCCCACCGCCGCCGCGCCCTCGATCACCTCGCCCTCCTCGGCATAGGCGGCCCGGATCGCCGCGGCGATCTCGGCTTCCGATACCAGCACCACCTCGTCGACCAGGGCTTTGACCATTTCAAAACTGTGCCGGTTCGTGAGGCCGATACCGCCGCCGAGCGAATCCGCGAGCGTCGGCAGTTCCTCGACGTCGACCGGATGGCCCGCGGCGAGGCTCAGCTGCATGGCCGGGCCGCGCTCCATGCTGACGCCGATGACGCGCGTCCCCGGGCTCAGCGTCTTGACCGCGAGCGCCACGCCTGCGATGAGCCCGCCGCCCGACAACGGCACCAGCACGCAGGCCGTGTCCGGCGCCTGCTCCATGAGTTCGAGCCCGAGCGTTCCCTGCCCGGCGATCACGTCGGCGGCGTCAAACGGGGGCACCATCACCATTCCCTCGTCATTGACGAGCCGGTCCACCTCGCGCTGCGCATCGTCCTGGCTCTGGCCGACGATCCGCACCTCGGCGCCCAGCGCCTTGATCGCCTCGACCTTGTTGCCCGGCACGAGACGCGACATGCAGATCACCGCCGGCACACTCATCTGCCGCGCCGCATGGGCGAGGGCGCGTCCGTGATTGCCGGTCGAGGCCGCGACGACGCCGCGCCGGCGCTGCGCCTCATCGAGCGCCAGCAGGGCGTTCGTTGCACCACGCAGCTTGAAGCTGCCGGTCGTCTGTTGATGCTCGCATTTGAGCCGCACCGGCACCCCCGCGCGGCGCCCGAAGGCCGGCGCATCGCGGAGCGGCGTGCGCAGCACCCTGTCAGCGAGGCGCGCCCGCGCCTTCAGCACCTCGGTGAATGCCATCATCCCTGCGTTCCGCAATCCCGGCCCCGCGCTTCCGCTCATTGGGACGCGCCGGAGGCGCTCGCCCGACCCTCGCTGGGCGCCTCACTATGGCGTTGCGGGGAGAGGCGATCCTTCCAATCTCCCGCATCCGGGTAGCCGATCCTGCTACCGTCGCGCGCCGATATAGAGACATCATCGCTCGACTTTGGCCACGCAATTCTCAACCCTAACCCGCAAGAGGACGAAGCATGGGCGCCGCAAAGGCGCGAAGCGCGAACCGGTGGGATTCCTGCGATCCCGCCGCACCAGAGGCCGGTTTCCGGCCACAAAGGGGAGGATTGGTTGATGAAGCTCTCGCAACTCAAACGCTGGCTGGCCGTCGCGCCGCTGGCTCTTGCCGCCGCGGCGCTCAGCGTGTCGTCGGCCAGTGCCGTGACTCTCAAGGAGATCAAGGATCGCGGTTATATCCGCATCGCGGTCGCCAATGAAATTCCCTACGGCTTCGTCGATCCCAACGGCGACGCCAAGGGTGCCGGGCCGGAAGTCGCGACCGCGGTCGTCAAGCAGCTCGGGATCGATCCGGCGAACATCCAATGGGTGGTCACCAACTTCAGCTCGCTTATTCCGGGCCTCCAGGCCAACCGCTTCGACATGACCGCCGCCGAGATGGCGATCCGGCCGGAGCGCTGCGAGAAGGTCGTCTACTCTGATCCCAACACCTCCTATGGCGAGGGTCTTCTCGTCCTCAAGGGTGACCCCAAGGACATCCATACCTACGCCGATTTCACCAAGTCCGGCCTCAAGGTCGCCGTGATGGCCGGGGCCGACCAGCTGCAGATGATGCAGAAGCTGGGCGTGCCGGAGGACAACATCGTCACCATCAACGCCAATGCCGACGCCATCTCGACCGTGGCCGACGGCCGCGCCGACGCCTACGCGGCGACCGGCCTCACGGCGGGCACGCTGGCGCAGAAGAGTGACAAGGTGGCGCTCGCCCCGAACTTCACCGACCCGGTGATCGACGGCCAGCCGGCCCGCAGTTGGGGCGGCTTCAACTTCGCCAAGGACTCGACCGATCTTCGCGACGCCTTCAACGCCGAGCTCGCGAAGTTCAAGAAGACCGATGACTGGAAGAAGATCCTCACCGGCTATGGCTTCACGCCGGAGGACATAGCGGGCGCCAACGCCAAGACCGCCGAGCAGCTCTGCTCCGGCAAGTAGACCGAAAACGCGATGGGGCGGAGCCGGGCGTTCGCGGACCGGTTCCGCCCTTGTCATATCGCGGCGTTCGGTGAAGGGTGGTGGCTTCGGGCGGCCGGGGTGCAGAGAAAGGACCGCTCACCCGGCCTTTGGCCGACTTCTCCCCCAAAGGGAGAGGTGAAGCGGTGGCGAAGCCGCGCCCCATCAGCACCTCTCCTTTGGGGGAGAGGTCGCCGCGAAGCGGCGGGTGAGGGGGTTTTGCACGGGGGCAGGGGCGGGACCTGAATTGCCGCCGCGAGACACAGGGAGGGCGCATGACCTGGGTCGACTACCTGAAGCCGCTGTCGCAGGGCGCCTGGGTCACCATCCAGCTCGCGGTGCTGTCGACCATTCTCGGGGCGGTTCTTTCCTTTGCCGCCGGCATCGGGAAGCTCTCCACCAACTGGGCGATCCGCGCCCTCGCCGTCGTCTATATCGAAGTCTTCCGCGGCACCTCGCTGCTCGTCCAGCTCTTCTGGCTCTATTTCGCGCTGCCGATTGCCGGCGCGGCGATCGGGCTCGACCTGCGCCTGCCGCCGGTCGAGGCGGGGGTCCTCGCGCTCGGCCTCAACATCGGGGCCTATGGGGCGGAGGTCGTCCGCGGCGCCATTCAGGCGGTGCGTCCCGCCCAGCACGAGGCGGCGCGGGCGCTCAACTTCACCCCGCGCCAGGCGCTCTGGCGGATCGTCCTGCCGCAGGCGATCCCCGAGATGATGCCGTCCTTCGGCAACCTCGCGGTGCAAAACCTCAAGGACACGGCGCTCGCCTCGCTGATCAGCCTCGGCGATCTGTCGTTCCGGGCCGAGCAGATCCGCAACTACACGCAGGATTCGACCACGGTCTATACCATCATCCTCTTCATGTATTTCGGCATGGCGCTGGTGCTGACGGCGACCATGCGGCTGCTCGAGCGGTCGGTTGGCCGCTGGCAGCGGGCGGGGAGCTGAGCCGTGCTGTTCGGGATGAGCTGGGACACCGGGCACGGCGAGTGGGCGTTCGCCCTCTCGATCCTGCCCATCCTGTTGCGCGGCCTCGTGGTCACCATCGAGGCCTCGATCGCCGGCTTCGTCGTCGCGCTGGTGCTGGGGCTCGTCTTTGCCGTGCTCAAGGGCGCCCGGTCGCCCTTCATCTCCTGGCCGGCGATCGTCGTCGCCGAATTCTTCCGCGACACGCCCCTGCTGGTGCAGCTCTTCTTCCTCTACTACGTGCTCCCCGAATACGGCATCGTGCTCCCGGCCTTCGTCACCGGTGCGCTGGCGCTCGGGGTGCAGTACAGCGCCTACATGGCCGAGGTTTACCGCGCCGGCATCGAGGCGATCCCGCGCGGCCAGCGCGAGGCGGCGCATGCCCTCGACCTTTCCGCCGCGCGCACCTTCACCCACGTCATCCTGCCGCAGGCCGTGCCGCGGGTGATCCCGGCGCTCGGCAACTATCTCGTCTCGATCAGCAAGGACGTGCCGGTGCTGTCGGTGGTAACGGTGCTCGAAATGCTGGCAGTCGCGCGTATCATCGGCGACCAGACCTTCGACTATCTCGTGCCGCTGTCGATGGTCGGCGCCCTCTACCTCGTGCTGACGCTCGTCGCGTCGGCGCTGGTCAGGGCGCTCGATACCAGTCTCCCCAAGACGGGATTGCCCCTGAGATGACCGAGCCGATCATCCGTTTCGACAAAGTGGTCAAGAGCTACGGCCCGCTGGTCGTGATCAACGAGCTCGATTTCACCGTCGCGCCTGGCGAGAAGGTGACCATCATCGGCCCATCCGGCTCCGGCAAGTCGACGGTGCTGCGCATCCTGATGACGCTCGAGCGCATCCAGGGGGGTGTCGTGACCGTCGACGGGACCCCCCTCTGGCACGAGGAAAAGGATGGCAGGCTGCAGCCGGCGAGCGAAGCCCATCTGCGCAGGATGCGCCGCAGCCTCGGCATGGTCTTCCAGCAGTTCAACCTCTTTCCGCACATGACGGCGCTGCGCAACGTTGCCGAGGCGCCCTGCCAGGTACTGGGGCTGACGAGGCGCGAGGCGCGCGAGCGCGCCGAAGAGCTGCTGAAAATGGTCGGCCTCGCCGACCACATGCAGAAATTTCCGCATCAGCTTTCGGGCGGCCAGCAGCAGCGCGTCGGCATCGCCCGGGCGCTCGCCATGCGGCCGCGCATCATGCTCTTCGACGAGCCCACTTCGGCGCTCGACCCGGAACTCGTCGGCGAGGTGCTGACCGTCATCCGCCGGCTTGCCGAGGAACACGACCTCACCATGCTGCTCGTCACGCACGAAATGCGCTTTGCCCGCGAGGTCTCGGACCGGGTGTGCTTCTTCGATCGCGGCCGGATGTGCGAGGAGGGCAGGCCCGACGACCTGTTCACGCACCCGAACGAGCAGCGCACCCGCGACTTCCTCAAGGCCGTGCTCTAGCCGCCGCCAGCGGAGGAGTTTCCCTCGCTGACGCCATGCTTTAGTCTCGCCGGGTCCGCCGACGAAACGCGAAGATCGCCGTGAGCACCGCCAAAGCGCCACCCCTGAGACTCGACGCCCGCGACATCAAGATACTGAGCATCCTGCAGCGCGAGGGGCGCATCCCCAAGGCGGCGCTCGCCGAGCGGGTCAACCTTTCGGCCACGCCCTGCTGGGAGCGCCTGCGTCGTCTCGAGGATTCGGGGATCATCCAGAGCTACGGCGCCGAGATCTCCCTCACGGCCTTCGGGCCGGTGACCATCGTCTTTGTCCAGATCGAAATCGAAAGCCACCGGCACGAGGATTTTGCCCGCTTTGAAACGGCGATCGCCAAAATTCCCGAAATCGTCGAATGCTGGGCGATTGGCGGCGGCATGGACTACATGTGCAAGATCGTGGTGCGCCACCTCAGCGATTACCAGGCGCTGATCGAGGGGCTCCTCGACCAGCAGATCGGCATCAAGCGCTACTACACCTACGTGGTGACCTCGCCGGTCAAGAAGGAGCCGGTGCCGGTCGAACTGCTGGCCCGGCCCGAGTACTGAACCCGCGGGGTCGGTGGTTGGCGGCGCCGGTAGAAGAACCTGCGCCCCGCGCCCCTTCAAACAGGCTGTCCCTCCGTTTTTGTATTGAGGTTCAGCGCCCCCGTCTGGCGCCCAGCCCCTATGTTGCCTCCGATCGGGGAGGTGGCGATTTCGAACGCGGTGCCAAATCGGCGTGAGGACAACAGGGGCTGGGACCGGCTGCGCGAACCGGGCCTCCTCTGCCCCGCCTCGTTCGTCGGCGGGCGGCTCATCGCGACGGGTGCCCATGCCGATATCGATGTTCTCGATCCGGCAACCGGCGAGAGCATCGGAAGGGTGCCCGCCCTCGGGGCGGCGGAGGCGCGGGCCGCGACCGATGCCGCCGCGCGCGCCTTTCCCGGCTGGTCCGGCCTGCTGCCCCAGGAGCGCTCCTCGGCGCTGCGCCGCTGGTATGAGCTGATCCTTGCGGCCACCGACGATCTGGCGCTCATCATGACGCGCGAGCAGGGCAAGCCCTTGTCGGAGGCGCGCGGCGAAATCGCCTATGCCGCCTCGTTCGTCGAGTTCTACGCCGAAGAGGCCAAGCGCCCGAACATCGAGGGGGTCACCTCGCACCTGCCCGATGCCGAGCTCGAGGTCTGGCGCGAGCCGGTGGGCGTCGCCGCGCTCATCACGCCATGGAACTTCCCCGCCGCCATGCTGACCCGCAAGGCCGCCGCGGCGCTCGCGGCCGGCTGCACCACGGTCGCCCATCCCTCGATCGAGACGCCGTTTTCCGCGACGGCCCTGGCGGTCCTCGCGCAGCGGGCCGGCATTCCGGATGGCGTCTTCAACGTGGTCACCGGTCACGCGGCTGAAATCGTGGGGGCCTGGACCGCCGATCCGCGCATCCGGGCGCTCTCCTTCACCGGCTCGACCGAAATCGGCCGGCTGCTGTTCCGCCAGTCGGCCGACACCATCAAGCGCCTCATCCTCGAGCTCGGCGGCCATGCCCCGTTCATCGTCTTCGCCGACGCCGATCTGGATCGCGCGGTCGCGGAGGCGGTCAAGGCGAAGTTCGCAACGGGAGGGCAGGATTGCCTCGCGGCCAACCGGTTTTTCGTCGAGCGGCCGGTCTATGAGGCGTTCTGCACGAGGTTGGCGGCGGCAACCGCGGCGCTCAGCGTGGGCCCCGGTCTCGACGATCCCGACATCGGCCCGCTGATCAATGCCCGCGCCGTTGACAAGCAGCGTCGCCACGTCGCCGACGCTCTCGCGCGCGGCGCGCGCTGCCTCACCGGCGGCGGGGTGCATCCGGCGGGACCCCTGTTCTTCTCCCCGACCGTTCTGGCCGACGTACCGGCGGACGCCCTCATCATGCACGAGGAGACCTTCGGCCCGGTTGCGGCCCTGGCGCCCTTCGACAGCGAAGCCGAGGTGCTGGCCCGCGCCAATGACAGCGAGTACGGGCTCGTCGCCTACCTCCACAGCAACGATCCCCGCCGCATCTACCGCTGCAGCCGCGCGCTGCAATACGGCATGGTCGCGGTCAATCGCACCAAGGTCACGGGCGCCCCGATCCCGTTCGGCGGCATGAAGCAGTCCGGCCTCGGCCGCGAGGGCGCCCGCCTCGGCTTGGAAGCCTATACCGAAGTCAAATACGTCTGCCGCGACTGGCACTGATTGCCGAAAGGACTGGACCAATGCTTTCCAATGATCAACTCGACGCCTGGGACCGGCAGAGCTTCTTCCATCCCTCGACGCATCTCGGCCAGCACGCGCGCGGCGAAGCGACCGGCCGCATCCTCACCGGCGGCTCGGGTGTCTACATCGAGGATCGAAACGGCAACCGGCTCCTCGATGCGTTTGCCGGCCTCTACTGCGTGAACGTCGGCTACGGCCGTCGCGAGATCGCCGATGCCATTGCCGAGCAGGCGCACTCCCTCGCCTACTACCACGCCTATGTCGGCAACGGCACCGAAGCCTCGATCACGCTCGCCCACATGGTGCTCGAGCGCGCGCCCAAGAACATGTCGAAGGTCTATTTCGGGCTGTCGGGCTCCGATGCCAACGAGACCAACATCAAGATGGTCTGGTACTACAACAACGTGCTCGGCCGGCCCGAAAAGAAGAAGATCATCTCGCGCTGGCGCGGCTATCACGGCTCTGGCCTGATGACCGGCTCGCTCACCGGGCTCGAGAGCTTCCACAAGAAGTTCGACCTGCCGCTGCCGCGCATCCTCCACACCGAGGCGCCGTATTATTTCCGGCGGCCGAACCTCGAGATGAGCGAAAGCGATTTCGTCAACTACTGCGTCGTCGAGCTCGAGGCGCTGATCGCGCGCGAAGGGGCCGAAACGATCGCCGCCTTCATCGGCGAACCCGTGCTCGGCACCGGCGGCCTCGTGCCGCCGCCGGCCGGCTATTGGCCGGCCATCCAGTCGGTGCTGAGGAAGCACGACATCCTCCTCATCGTCGACGAGGTGGTGACCGGCTTCGGGCGGCTCGGCCAGATGTTCGGTTCGGACAAATACGGACTCGAAGCCGACATCATCACCATCGCCAAGGGCCTCACCTCCGCCTACGCGCCGCTTTCCGGCTCGATCTTTTCGAAGCGCGTCTGGGATGTCCTCGCGCGGGGCACCGACGAGAACGGCCCGATGGGCCATGGCTGGACCTATTCGGCGCATCCGATCGGGGCGGCGGCGGGCGTCGCCAACCTCAAGCTCATCGACAGCCTCGGCCTCGTCGCGAATGCCGGGACGGTCGGCGCCTACCTGCTGTCGACCATGCGCGAGGCGGTCGGCAGCCACCGCAACGTGGGAGACGTGCGCGGCGACGGCCTGCTCTGCGCGGTCGAGTTCGTGGAGGACAAGGCCAGCCGCAGGTTCTTCGATCCCAGCCGCAAGCTCGGGCCCCAGCTGGCTGCCGCACTCACCGCCCGTGGGGTGATCGCGCGCGCCATGCCGCAGGGCGACATCATCGGCTTTGCCCCACCCCTGTGTCTCACGCGGGCGGAGGCCGACACCATCGTTGCCGCCTTCGCGGCGGCGGTCGACGACGTGCTGCCGCGCTGAACCGCCGCGCGGACGCACCCTGCCGCTTGAGGGTGGTTTACCAGCGGCGGTAGGGGCCAAAATCCGAGGACCAGCGCGCCATCGCCGCGTCGAGGAAGGCGTTCGGCTGCAGCGCCGGGACGCGGCAGCGGCAGTCGTTCCGTATGCCGGCGCGGCGCGCGAACATCCGCTTGCCATAGAGGATCGCGACGTCGAGCGACTGCATGGCAAAGACGATGTAGGGCAGGGCGAGGGCATAAAGAGACTTCGCGGTCTCGATGTCCTGGGCCTCGAGGGCATTGAAGATCCGCACCTGGATATCGGCGCAGTCGGGCGCGGGGATGATGCCGGCGCACCCGGCGAGGATGTTGTCGGGCAATTCGAGGCCGCCACGGCCGTTGAAGACGCGAATGGCGGGTCCGAGCCTGTCGATGAACGGCTTGACGTCGACGACGGGACCCTCGCCCTTCATCAGGGTGAAATGGGAATGCCGCTCGCGCAGCTCCATGGCCTCGTCGGGGGAAAGCCCGACGCCCAGGAACTCCGGCGCATTCTGGATACCGACGGCGCAGCCGATTCCCGTCATCGCGCTGGAATAGAACGCCATGAGCTCGGCGCTGCTCGGCCGCTGGCCGAGCGGCGGTTGGAGGACGAGGTAGTCTGCCCCGGCCTTCTCTGCCACCGCGGCGAGCGACTTTACCTCGCCCAGGGTTTCGCCGGCGATCGTCGCCATGACCGGAACGCGCCCCGCGACCCGCCGCGTCGTCCAGTCGACGAGCGTCTCGCGTTCCTGAACGGTGAGGGCCTTCACCTCCGTGATGAGCCCCAGAAGGGCGATGCCGTGCGCGCCCGCGGCAAGGCAGCAGTCGATCTGCTGCTCGAATGCCGCGCGGTCGAGATTTCCGCCGTCATCGAAGAAGGCATAGAGGATCGGGAAGATGCCGCCTGGTGTGGCCATCATGGTCTCGTTGCTGCCCGGGCGGGGGAGGGGCTTGCCGGGAGCGGCCCGCCCGGGGACATGGCTCGCTTGACTCCCTGACGCCGCGGCGTCTTAATCCAGCAAAAATACACCTTCGAGCAATTGGGCTCCACTCGCAGCAACATCGGATGCCGCGGCTGGGGCCTTTGCCGTTTTGCGAGGCGCGTTTGGAACATACGGTCCCGATCGGCGTGCTGTTTTCCCGAAGCGGACCCTACGAAACGCTGGGCCGCGAGGGCTATCTCGGCGCGACGACCGCAATCCGCGAGATCAACGCACACGGCCTCTACGGCATCCGGCTCGCCGCCGAAATCCGCGATCCCGCCGGCAACATCGAGGCCTATGCGCCGCTTTGCCGCGACCTCGTCGAGGGCGGCGTTCGCTTCGTCGTCGGCTGCACGACCTCCTGGAGTCGCAAGGAGGTGATCCCGGTCCTCGAAAAGACGGGCGCCCAGCTCTGGTACCCGTGTCCCTACGAGGGGTTCGAGGCCAACGACCATGTCGTCTATGTCGGCGCCTGTCCCAACCAGCACATCCTGCCCCTGCTGGATTATGTGCTGCCGCGCTACGGCCGCGAACCGCTGCTGGTCGGCTCCAACTACATCTGGGGCTGGGAGACGAGCCGCATCGCCCGCGAGGTCGTCGAGCGCGCGGGCGGCGCGATCAAGGGCGAGCGCTTCGTGCCCCTCGGCGACACCGACATCGCCCGCATCATCGACGAAATACAGCGCAAGCAGCCCGATTTCGTGCTCAACACGCTGATCGGGCCGTCGTCGCGCGCCTTCGTCGAGGCCTACCACGATCTCGGCGAGCGCGATCCCCGCTTTTCGGCCGCAGAGCGGCCCATCATCAGCTGCAACTGGACCGAAAGCGAGATCGCCGCGATGGGACGGAAGGCGGCGGGCCACCTGAGCGTTGCGCCCTATTTCGCCTCCCTCGAGACATTGGACAACCGGGAGTTCCTCGCGACCATCAGCGCCATGCTGCCGGCCCCGCTCCGCGTCTCCGCCTTTTTCGTGCAGGCCTATGCCGCCGTGCACATGATCGCGCGCGGCATTGCCGCAACCGGCGAGCGGAGCCCGGCGGCGCTTCTCGCCTACGCGGCGGAAACCGCCTACCCGGCGCCATTCGGCCCGTTGCGCATCCACCCCGCAACCAACCACGCGATCCTTGCGCCGCGGATCGCCCGGGCGCGGGCCGACGGGACATTCGAGGTGCTTTCCGCTGATGAGACCGCCATCGTTCCCGATCCTTATCTCGTCAGTTCCCTGTCGCGGCCCCCGGCCGTGAAACATCTCAGGGTGGTGAAATGAGCGACATCGAGGGGAGGGCCCTGATCCTTCACCGGCCCCACGCCACGACCGAGGCAATCCTGCGCCAGCTCACGCAGATCGGCTTGTCCGCCGATTGCGTCTGGCCCGACCTGCCGGCCGCCGTTTCCGCCACGCACTATGGCTTCATGTTCTTCGACGCCGATATGGGGCACGACCAGCAGTTTCCCTGGCCCGCGGGCGCGGGCCCGATGCCGACCATCGCCCTCATCGGCAGCGAGGCGCCCGGCCGGGTCTCCTGGGCCATACGGCAGGGCGCGGACGCCCATCTGCTCAAGCCGATCGGGGCGGGCGGGGTGTTTTCGGCGCTGCTGATCGCCCGCGAGACATTCGCCCGCCGCCAGGCCTTGCGGGCCGAGGTCGAGGGGCTGCGCCATCGCCTTGGCCTGCGCGAGGCCCTGGCCGAGGCAACCGCGCTGCTGATGGTCGCCGAATCCCTCGATGCCGCCGAAGCCTATAAGCTCCTTCGCCGCCGGGCGATGGACGCCCGGATACCGGTTGAGGACATGGCCGCACGGCTGGTGGCGCAAAGTTTTGAGGCGAGACACCATGGCCGTGCTTGACGCTGCGCCCGCGCCGGCTGCCCCGGGCGTGCTCCGGCGGCTGCTCCGGCGGCCGCTCGCGGTCATCGGGCTCGCCGTGCTCGTCGTCACGGTGCTCGCCGCGGTCCTCGCCCCCTGGCTCGCCCCCTACGCGCCGGACGAGCAGTTCTTCGACGGCCTGACCCTCGAGGGCGCGCCCTTGCCCCCGGGCGGCAAGTTCCTGTTCGGCACCGACCTCCTCGGACGCGACCTGCTGAGCCGCGTCATGTTCGGGGCCCAGACCTCGCTCATCATCGGGGTCGTCGCCAACGGCATTTCGGTGCTGATCGGCATGCTGGTCGGGGTGACCGCCGGATATTTCCGCGGGCCCGTCGGCGCCGTGCTGATGCGCTTCACCGACCTCATGATGGCGTTCCCGGCGCTGCTTCTCGCCATCGTTCTCGCCGCGACCTTCCGGCCGAGCCTCTGGATCGTCGCCCTCGTCATCGCCATGGTGAACTGGGTGCAGGTCGCGCGGGTGCTCTTCACCGAAACGCGTTCGCTCTCGGAGCGCGATTTCGTCGCCGCCGAACGGTCACTCGGCGCGGGCTCGCTGCGCATCCTCACCCGCCACATCCTGCCGCACCTGCTGCCGACCGTCCTGGTCTATGGCACGCTCGGCATCTCGACCACCGTGCTGCTCGAGGCGACGCTCAGCTACCTCGGCGTCGGGGTCCAGCCGCCCACCCCCTCATGGGGCAACATCATCTTCGAGAACCAGACCTATTTCTCGACCGCTCCCTGGCTGGTCTTCATCCCCGGCATCGCCATCATCGCCCTCGCGCTCGCCTTCAACCTTGTCGGCGACGCGCTGCGCGACGTCCTCGATCCCACCCAGCAGGGGTACCACTGATGCCCGTCTATATCGCGCGGCGCCTGCTGCAGTCGGTGCTGATCCTGTTCGGTATCTCGGTCATCACCTTCATCCTGCTCTACGTGCTGCCGGCCGACCCCGTGTCGCAGATCGCCGGGCGCTCGGCGACCGCCGCGACGCGTGAAACCATCCGCCACCAGCTCGGCCTCGACCTGCCGCTTTACGAACAATACGGCCGCTACCTCATGGGCCTCGTCCACGGCGACCTCGGGCATTCCTACCTGCAAAAAATCGCCGTCGCAGACCTGATCCTCGCCCGCCTGCCGGCAACGCTCCTGCTCATGGTGGGGGCCATCGTCTGCGAACTGGCGCTGGGCCTCACGATGGGGCTCATCGCCGCCATCCGCCGCGGTTCCGCGCTCGATCAGGGCCTGATGCTGCTCTCCTTTGTCGGCGTCTCGGCCCCGCAGTTCGTCGTCGGCATCATCCTGCTCTACGTCTTTGCCGTGCAGCTCGGCTGGTTTCCCATCGGCGGCTACGGCCATTTCGAGAACCTCGTGCTGCCGGCGCTGACCCTCGGGCTGCTTGGCGCCGGCTGGTATTCGCGCATGATGCGCTCCTCGATGATCGACGTGCTTCGGCAGGACTATGTGCGCACCGCGCGCGCCAAGGGCATCAGCCGCGCCCGGGTGATCTTCGGCCACGCGCTGCCCAACGCCATCCTGCCGGTCATCGCCATGATCGGCATCGACATCGGCGTCTTCATGTCGGGGATTGTCGTGGTCGAGAGCGTTTTCGGCTGGCCCGGCATCGGCCAGCTCGCGTGGCAGGCGATCCAGAAGGTCGACATCCCGATCATCATGGGGGTGACGCTCGTCTCGGCGCTCTTCATCGTGCTCGGCAACCTTCTCGCCGATCTCATTGCGCCGCTGATCGATCCCCGCATCAAGCTGCAATGATCACCAGACAAGGACAACAGGGAGTAACGCGCATGATATCGAGAGCATTGCTGACCGGGGCGGCCGCAACCGCCCTGCTGCTGGCGCTGGCCGGCGGCGCTGCCGCCGATCCCAAGCAGGGCGGCACCATGACCGTGACCTATAAGGACGACGTTTCGACGCTCGATCCGGCCATCGGCTACGACTGGCAGAACTGGTCGATGATCAAGTCGCTCTATAGCCGCCTGATGGACTACAAGCCCGGCACCACCGAGCTGACGCCGGACCTCGCGACGAGCTACGACGTTTCGTCCGACGGCCTCACCTACACCTTCCACCTGCGCAAGGGCGTCAAGTTCCACAACGGCCGCGAGATGACCGCGGACGACGTGGCCTATTCCTTCAACCGCTCGGTCAATCCCAAGACGCAGAGCCCGGGGGCGGCGTTCTTCCACTCGATCGCCGGCTATGACGACGTGGCCGGCGGCAAGGCCGACGCGATGAGCGGCATCAAGGTAGTCGACCCGCAGACCATCTCCATCACGCTCTCCAAGCCCGACGCGACGTTCCTCCAGGTGGTGGCGCTGAACTTCGCCAGCGTCGTCGCCAAGGAAGACGTCGAGAAATGGGGCACCGACTATGGCCATCATCCCGATGGGACCGGCGCCTTCTACCTCGACAACTGGACCCTCGGGCAGCAGGTCACCTTCAAGCGCAATCCCGACTACTACGTCACCGGCACGCCCTATCTCGACGAGATCGATTTCAAGATCGGCGCCGAGCCGCTGACCGCCCTGCTGCAGCTGCAGAAGGGCGAGGTCGACGTCGTGGGCGACGGCATTCCGCCGGCGAAATTCCTCGAGGTGATGAACGACCCCGAGCAGAAGAAGCTCGTCGTCAACGCGCCGCAGCTCGAGACGAGCTACCTCACCATGAAGACCACCATGAAGCCGCTCGATGACGTGCGCGTCCGCCGCGCCATCAACATGGCGATCAACAAGGACCGCATCGTCAAGATCATCAACGGCCGCGCCGACATCGCCAACCAGCCTTTGCCTCCCGGCATGCCGGGCTACGACAAGGATTTCAAGGGCTACCCCTATGATCCGGATGGCGCCAAGAAGCTGCTCGCCGACGCCAAGTACGACACGAACCAGTCGCTCGACCTGCTCGTCTACAATACCGATCCCAATCCGCGCATCGCGCAGGCGATCCAGCAGGATCTGGCGGCGGTCGGCATCAAGGTGGATATCAAGTCGCTCGACCAGTCGGTGATCATCGCCGCCGGCGGCGAACCCGACCAGGCGCCGCTGATCTGGTCGGGCGGCATGGGCTGGATCGCCGACTTCCCCGATCCGAGCGATTTCTATGGGCCGATCCTCGGTTGCGGCAGCGCCGTCAAGGGCGGCTGGAACTGGGCGCTCTACTGCAACAAGGAGATCGACGCGATGGCCGCCAAGGCCGACGCCATGGTCGCGCCCGACCAGGCCGAAGCCCGCGCCGACCTCTGGAAGCAGATCTTCGACAAGATCATGACCGACGACGCGCCCTGGGTGCCGGTCTTCAACGAGGAGCGCTACACCATCCACACCGCGCGCATCGGCGGCGACCCGTCGCTGTTCGTCGATCCGGTCCATATTCCGATCAACAACAACGCCGTCTACGCGACCGATGCCCAGTAGCCACAGCCACACGATCCACGGGCAGCACTTTCACTACGGGTGGGACAATTCCGTCCCGCCCGCCGAGACCATCGCCCCCGGCTCCACCCTGAGGTTCGAGTGCCTGGATTCGGGAAGCGGCCACTTCACCGCGAAGAGCACGGTGGAGGCGGTGAGTTCGCTCGACTTTTCGCGGGTCAACCCCGTAACCGGCCCCGTCTATGTCGACGGGGCCGAGCCGGGGGACATCCTCAAGGTCACGATCGAAGCCTTCGAGCCGTCCGGCTTCGGCTGGACGGCGATCATCCCGGGCTTCGGGCTCCTCGCCGACGATTTTCGGCAGCCGGGGCTGACGCTCTGGAGCTACGACAAGTCGAGCATGGGGCCGGCGGCCTTCTCCTCGGCCGCAAAAGTGCCGCTGAAGCCTTTTGCGGGAACGATCGGGGTCGCGCCCGGCGAGCCCGGGCTTCACTCCATCGTGCCGCCCCGCCGCGTGGGGGGCAACCTCGACATCCGCGACCTCAATGCGGGGACGGTGCTCTATCTGCCGGTCGAGGCCAAAGGCGCCTTGTTCTCGGTTGGTGACACGCACGCGGCACAGGGCGATGGCGAGGTTTGCGGCACGGCGATAGAAAGTGCCATGGACGTGACGCTGCGCTTCGATCTCATCAAAGAGACGCGGCTCGAGACCCCCCGCTTCACGACGGCAGGGCCCGTGACGCGCCATCTCGACGCCAGGGGCTATGAGGTCACGACCGGCGTCGGCCCCGACCTGATGAGCGGCGCCAGGGCAGCGGTGTCGAACATGATCGACCTTCTGGGCCGTGAGCACGGACTCGGCGCGGCGGAGGCCTATATGCTCTGCTCCGTCGTCGGGGATTTGCGCATTTCCGAGATCGTCGACATGCCCAACTGGGTCGTGAGCTTCTACTTCCCGCGGATCGTCTTCGAGTGACGCGGGCGGCAGAGGCAGCATCATCGACGTCGAGCGGGCCGGCAGGCGCTGCCGGCCCGCTTCTTTGCGTCCGCGACCTCAGCGTCGCCGTCGCGACCACCGCCGGCGCGAAAACCGTCGTCGACCGGCTGTCCTTCACCCTCGATCGCGGGGAGACGCTCTGCATCGCCGGGGAATCCGGGTCGGGCAAGTCGATGGCCGCCCTCGCGGTGATGCGGCTCCTGCCCGAGCCCATGGCCCGCATCGCGGGAGGCTCGGTCGAGCTCGAGGGGCGCGATCTCACCGCGCTCGGCGAAGCCGAGATGCGCAATGTGCGCGGCCGCGACATCGGCATGATCTTCCAGGAGCCGATGACCTCGCTCAACCCGGTCCTCACCGTGGGCCGCCAGGTGGCCGAGGCGATCCGGGCGCATCGGCCGCTCTCTTCCGCCGCGGCGCAGGCCGAGGCGCGCCGGCTCCTCGACATGGTGCAGATACCCGATGCCGCGCGGCGCCTCGGCCAATACCCGTTCGAGCTGTCGGGCGGCATGCGCCAGCGGGTGATGATCGCGATCGCGCTGGCGCAGCGCCCCTCGATCCTCATCGCCGATGAGCCGACGACGGCGCTCGACGTGACCGTCCAGGCGCAGATCCTGTCGCTCCTGAGGCACCTGCAGGCCGAGACCCGCTCCGGGCTCGTGCTCATCACCCACGACATGGGGGTGGTGGCCGAAATGGCCGATCGCGTGCTGGTCATGCGCCAGGGGCGCGAGGTCGAGCACGCACCGGTGCGGCGGCTCTTCGCCGCCCCGAAGGAGGAGTATACGCGCGCGCTCCTCGCCGCGGTGCCCGTACTGGGCGATGACCGCTCGGCCCGTCCGCCGGAGCCGAAGCCGGACACGCCGCCGGTCATCGAAGTGGATGATCTCGTCGTGCGCTTCGACATCAAGGGCGGGCTCCTTCGCCGGCCGGTCCTCCATGTCCATGCCGTCGAGGGGGTGTCGTTCCGCCTGCGGCGCGGGGAAACGCTGGCGCTCGTCGGCGAGAGCGGCTGCGGCAAGTCGACCACGGGCAAGGCGATCATGAACCTCGTGCCCTGGCGGGGCGCCATCCGCGTCGACGGAGAGCCGACTGCAGGGCGCAGCCGCGAGGCGATGAAACCGGTGCTGCGCAACGTGCAGATGGTCTTCCAGGACCCTTACGCTTCGCTCGATCCGCGCATGCGCGTCGGCGATCTCGTCGCCGAGCCGCTGGTGATCCACGGACTCGCCAAGGGGCAGGAACTCGAAGACCGCGTCGCCTGGCTCTTCGAGCGCGTGGGCCTCAGCCGCGACAATCTCCGCCGCTATCCCCACCAATTCTCCGGCGGCCAGCGCCAGCGCATCTGCATCGCGCGCGCCCTGTCGCTCTCGCCCAAGGCGATCATCGCTGATGAGAGCGTTTCGGCGCTCGACGTTTCAATCCAGGCGCAGGTCCTGGAGCTCCTGGAGGATATCCAGCGCCAGACCGGGGTCGCCTATCTTTTCATCTCGCACGACATGGCGGTCGTCGATCGGGTCAGCCACCGCATTGCGGTCATGTATATGGGCCGGATCGTCGAGACCGGGACGCGCGCCCAGGTGCTGGGTGATCCCCGGCACAAATACACCCAGCGCCTGCTCGAAGCCGTGCCGGTACCCGATCCGACGCGGGCGCGCCGCGCTTACGTCGTGCCGACCGGCGATCTGCCGAGCCCCGTTCACCCGCTTTCCTACGTGCCGCCGGCCCAGGTCTTCGAGGACCTCGGAGACGGCCACCTCGTCGCCCGCTGAGCCGGCCGAGCCGCCGCCACCTTCCGCCGCGGAAAAAGTGAGCGCGCCCGCCACCTTGATTTCGGCGGTGGCGGCGGGTCATTCTGGGGCGGCGCGTCGGGGGCTGGCAATCAGGGGCCGGCCGGCGCACGGCCCCAGTTCCGGTTCGCGATTTCCTATGCAGCTCAAGCCCACATCCTTGCCCGGTGTCGTCGAGATCGTGCCGATCCGGCACGGCGATGCCCGGGGCTATTTTGCCGAGACGTTTCGCGCCGACTGGTTCGAAAAGAACGTCGCCCCGTTTGTCTTCGTCCAGGAGAACGAGTCGCTGAGCCGCCAGGCGGGGGTTGTTCGCGGCCTCCATTTCCAGTCGGCGCCGTTTGCCCAGGGCAAGCTCGTCCGCTGTGCGTCGGGGGCGATCTTCGACGTCGCGGTCGACATCCGCACCGGCTCGCCGCATTTCGGGCGCTGGGTCGGCGTAACGCTGAGTGCCGCCGAGGGCAACCAGCTCTGGGTGCCGCCCGGGTTCCTCCACGGCTTCTGCACGCTGACCGGCGAGGTCGTGGTCTCCTACAAGGTGACCGCCTACTATAGCCGCGACGACGATCGGGGTGTGCGCTGGGACGATCCCGATATCGGCATCCGCTGGCCCGATATTGCCGATTCCGCCCTGATGTCGGAAAAGGACCGCCGGCAGCCTTCGCTGGCCGAGTTGCCGGGCTACTTCAGCTATCAGGGGGAACGCTGAGCAGATGCGGGTTCTGGTCACCGGGGGCGCCGGGTTCATCGGTTCGGCCGTCGTAAGGCACCTGGTGCGCGACCGGGGCTACGAGGTGCTGACGGTCGACAAGCTCACCTATGCCGGCAATCTCGATTCCCTCAAGCTCGTCGACAACCGCCCCAATCACCGCTTCCTCAAGGCCGATATCTGCGATCGCGCCGTCATCGAAGAGGCGTTTCGTTCCTTCCGGCCGGAGCGGGTGATGCACCTTGCGGCCGAAAGCCATGTCGATCGGTCGATCACCGGCGCCGACGCCTTCATCCAGACCAATATCGTCGGCACCTTCACGCTCCTCGAGGCGGCGCGGGCCTATTGGCTGGAGCTGCCGGAGAAGGACCGCGAGCGCTTCCGCTTCCTGCACGTCTCGACCGACGAAGTCTATGGCACGCTCGGGCAGGAGGGGCTGTTTTCCGAGGCGACGCCCTACGATCCGAGCTCGCCCTATTCGGCGAGCAAGGCGGCGTCCGACCACCTCGCCAAATCCTGGCAGCGCACCTACGGCCTGCCGGTCGTCGTCTCCAACTGCTCCAACAATTACGGCCCCTATCATTTTCCGGAAAAGCTGATCCCGCTGACCATCCTCAATGCGCTCGAGGGGCGCCCGCTGCCTGTTTACGGCAAGGGCGAAAATGTCCGCGACTGGCTGTTCGTCGAGGATCACGCGCGGGCCCTCGACCTCATTGCGGAGCGCGGCCGCCCGGGCTGGACCTACAATGTCGGCGGCCGCAACGAGCGGCGCAACATCGATGTCGTGCGCGCCATCTGCAGGCTGCTCGACGACATCCTGCCGGCCGAAAAGCCGCGTGAGGAGCTGATCTCCTTCGTCACCGACCGGCCGGGGCACGATGCCCGCTACGCCATCGATGCCACCCGCCTCGAAAGCGAGCTCGGCTGGCGGGCGACGGAAACCTTTGAGACCGGGATCGACAAGACGGTCCGCTGGTATCTCGACAATGAGTGGTGGTGGCGGCCGCTGCACCAGCGCTACCAGCGCCAGCGGCTCGGGCTGGTCGGCGCCGGAGCCGCTGGCTGATGCGCCTGGTGGTGACCGGGCGCACCGGTCAGGTCGCGACGGCGCTCCTGGCCCGGGCGCCGGCCGGCGTCGAAATTGTTCCCATCGGCCGCCCCGAACTCGACCTCGCCCGCCTGGAAACCATCGAGCCGGCGATTGCAGCGAGCGCCCCCGATGTCATCGTCTCGGCCGCCGCCTATACGGCGGTCGACCGGGCTGAGAGCGAGCCCGAGCTGGCGATGGCGATCAATGGCGTCGCCCCCGGCCTGATCGGGCGAGCCGCCCAAAAGCTCGGCGTGCCGGTCCTCCATCTGTCGACGGACTACGTCTTTGCCGGCGACAAGTCCGCCCCTTACGAGGAATCCGACGGCACCGATCCAAGGACCGCCTATGGCCGCTCGAAGCTCGCGGGCGAACGGGCGATCGCCGCTGCGACCGGCGACTGCGCCGTGTTGCGGACCGCCTGGGTCTACTCCCCTTATGGCCGCAACTTCCTCAAGACCATGCTGCGCCTCGCCAGTGACCGGGCCGAGGTGCGGGTGGTCGCCGACCAGCGCGGCAATCCCACCTCCGCGCTCGACGTCGCCGACGCGTTGATCGCGATGGCCGCCGCCATGCTCGCCCGGCGCAACGATTCCAACCTGCGGGGCGTGTTCCACCTCGTGGGGCAGGGGGAGGCGAGCTGGGCCGAGTTCGCGGCGGCGATTTTCGAAAGCTCCGCCGAGCTCGGTGGGCCGCACGCGGCGGTCGTGCCTCTCAGGACGGCCGACTACCCGACGCCCGCGCGCCGGCCCGCCAATTCACGCCTTTCGACCGAAAAGCTCCGCGCCGCCTTCGGCTTGACCCTGCCCGACTGGCGCCTCTCCACGCGCGAAGCGGTGCGGACACTGCTTTTTTTGACCGAGGGAAGATTTTCATGAAGGGCATTATTTTGGCCGGTGGCACCGGCACGCGGCTGCACCCCATCACGATGGCGGTCTCCAAGCAGCTCATGCCGGTCTACGACAAGCCGATGATCTACTATCCGCTCTCGACGCTCATGCTCGCCGGTATCCGGGACGTGCTGATCATCACGACGCCGCACGATCGCGAGGCGTTCACCCGTCTCCTCGCCGACGGCAGCAAATGGGGCATCTCCATCACCTATGAGGTGCAGCCGCAGCCCAATGGCCTCGCGGAGGCCTTCATCATCGGGGCCGAGCACGTCCGTGGCGGCCGTTCCGCGCTGGTCCTCGGTGACAACATCTTCTACGGCCACGGCCTGCCCGATCTGCTCGCCCGGGCGACGGCCCGCCGGACCGGGGCGACGGTTTTCGCCTACCACGTCACCGATCCCGAGCGGTACGGCGTCGTCAGCTTCGATGAGAAGATGCGCGCCCTCTCGCTCGAGGAGAAGCCGAAGAACCCGACCTCCAAGTGGGCCGTTACCGGGCTCTACTTCTACGACGACCAGGTGGTCGATCTCGCCCGTTCGCTCAAACCCTCGGCGCGGGGCGAACTCGAGATCACCGACCTCAACCGGCTCTATCTCGAGCGGGGGCAGCTATCGGTCGAAATCATGGGGCGCGGCTACGCCTGGCTCGATACCGGTACGCCCGAAAGCCTGCTCGAGGCGGCGAGCTATGTGTCGACCCTCGAGCGGCGCCAGGGCTTCAAGGTCGCGAGCCCCGAGGAAATCGCCTGGCGCCAGGGCTTCATCGACGACGAGGGGCTCGCCCGGCTCGCGGCGGCGCTCGGCAGGTCCGCCTATGGGAGCTACCTCGCCGGCCTCCTCGAAGAGTGACCGGGCCGCGACCGGCGACCGAGAGCCAAAACGCATATTGCACACGATATGCATTCTGCTAGTCTTCCCTGAAGCGATGCCCTGGTCCGTGGGGGACCTGAAGGCATCTCGAGGGAGGAATGGATGAAGGCACTTGCTAATTGCGTCCGGCTGTCTGTCGCGATCGCCGCCTCGGCGGCGGCGCTGCTGGTCGGCGTCACGAGCGGTTACGCGTCGGATAACAAGATCGCGCTCATTCCGGGCGGACCGCACCCCTATTTCGCGCCGTGGGAGCAGGCGGCAGCCGATGCCAAGAAGGACTTCGGCATCGCCGCGGTGGACTTCAAAGTGCCCACGGACTGGAAGCTCAACCTTCAGACGCAGCTCATCGAGAGCCTCGCGGCCCAGGGCTACAATGCCTTCGGCATTTTCCCGGGCGATGCGGTGGGCATCAACTCGACCATTTCGGAGCTCAAGGGCAACAACGTCCCGGCCATCGCGCTTGCGGGCTGCGCGCAGGACCCGACCGACGCCGCCTTCTGCCTCGGCACGGACGTTTACAATTCCGCCTATCTGGGCACCAAGGAGCTCATCAAGGCGATGGGCGGCAAGGGCAGCATCGTCCATATCGCCGGCCTTCTGGTCGATCCCAACACCACTCTGCGCGAGCAGGCGGTGCAGAAGGCGGTCGATGAGACCGGGGGCGCCGTGAAGCTGCTCCAGACCGTCGCCGATACAGACGCTCAGGAAGCCGCGGACCAGAAGATCAACGCTCTGCTCGCGGCGCAGAAGGACCAGATCGACGGCATGATCGCGACGGCCTACATCCCCTCGGTCGTGGCATCCAAGTCGTTGCGCGCGCTCGGCGACAAGCGGATCAAGTTCATCGGCATCGACGATGACAAGATCGTGCTCGACGCCATCAAGGATGGCTTCGTTGCCGGAACGATGGCCCAGAACCCCTATGGCCAGGGCTATATCGGCGCCTATGTGCTCGACCTGCTGGCGAGCGGCACCTGCACGGTCAAGGACGACGCGCCCTGGATCAAGACGCCGCAGACCGCGCACTTCATCGACTCGGGCACGCTGGTCATCAACGAGTCCAATCTCACCACCTACAAGGATGACCTGAAGAAGGTGACCGCCGACATCCTCGGCAAGTTCAAGACGACGTATCTCACCTGCAAGTAAGCCGTATCGCCATGGCCGGTCCGGGGCTTGCCCGGACCGGCCCGGCCCACCGGCGCCGACGTTCGGCCGGAACGGTGGTACCCTTTCGGGCCGGCACGCGAACACGCCGGATAACTCGACGGGCCGTCGTGGCGCGGCCGGCTCCCTCCTGATCAGGACGGCATGATGACAACGGAAGAAGCGACCACCGAAGCGCCCGCGCCACGGTCGCGCCTCGCCCTCGGGGCACTCCTCGCCCAGTTCGGCCTCGTGGTCATCATCGTTGCCTTCTGGGTGTTCTTCTCGTCCCAGGCGTCGGGCTTCCTCTCCCCCTTCAACCTCTTCAACATCGGGCGCGACCTCGCCATCGACATCATCATCGGCTTCTCGCAGATGGTGGTCCTGGCGACCGGCGGCATGAGCCTGGCGGTCGGGGCGATCGGGGTCTGCGCCGTGATGATGGCCGGCTATCTGATGCAAACGCTGGGGCTGCCCGTCTGGCTCTCGGTCATCGGCGCACTGGCGCTCGGGGCGGCCCTCGGCTGGCTCAACGGCTTCGCCATCGTGCGAACCGGCATCAACGCCTTCATCATCACGCTCGCCAGCGCGAACCTCTTTTCCGGCGCCATGCTGATCCTGACCAAGGCGGTGCCGTTCAATGCGCTTCCGCCCGAGATCGGCGCCTTCGGGCGCATGAAGATCGGTTTCGTTTCCCCGCTGCTGGTCACCGCCCTGGTCCTCGGCGTCGTGCTCTTCATCCTCTTCCGCTATACGACCCTCGGGCGGCAATTGCTGGCTGCCGGCGCCAATCCCCGCGCCGCCGCGATGTCGGGCGTGCCCGTCGGTCGCATCATCATTTCGGCCCACATCCTATCGGGCCTGCTTGCCGCGATCGCCGGTCTCCTCCTCGTGACCCGCCTCGGCGCGGCGATGCCCTCCGTCGGCGGCAACGACTGGCTGCTGCCCTCCTTCCTCGGACCGGTGATCGGCGGCACGCTGCTCTCGGGCGGCTCCGTCTCGGTGGTCGGCACCGTGCTCGGCGCGCTGCTCGTGACCACCATCCGCAGCGGCCTTCTCGTGCTCCAGATCGGCAGCTTCTGGCTCGATTTCTTCCTTGGCGTCATCCTGCTGCTGGCGGTGCTCGTCGATCGCTATCGCGGGCTCTATGCCGAGCGCATCAGGGGCGCGCGCTGATGAACCCGCTGCGCCGTCTCGCAATGACCGAATGGTCGGGCCTTGCCGCCGCCATCGTGATCGGCGGCCTCGTCCTGTCGCTGCTCGCGCCGAATTTCCTGACCGAGTTCAACATCTACGTCATGCTGCGCAGCTTCTGCGTCAGCCTTCTCGTCGGCTTTGCCCAGATGGTGACCCTCGGCGTCGGCCAGATGAACCTCTCGGTCGGCGCGCTCGGCGGGCTCGTCGCCATCTGCTTCGGCGGCATGATGGAAGTCCTCGGCGTGCCGCTGCCGGTCGCGGTCATCGCGGCCGTCATCCTCGGCGCCGCCGGTGGCCTGATCAATGGCGTGCTGACCGAGCGCACCGGCATCAACGGCTTCATCATCACGCTCGCGACCGCCTCGGCCTTCACCGGCATCAATTTCGGCATCACGCGCTCGATCCCCTTCTACAAGATGCCGCCGGCGCTGGTGGCGTTCGGCGAGGAGCGGATCTCCGCTTTCCCCTATCTTCTCGTCGCCCCGCTGATCGTTGCGGCGCTGCTCGGGCTCTTCTTTGCGCGCACCGTGCCCGGCCGCCGCCTCCTCGCCGTGGGCGGCAACCCCAACGCGGCCGATCTCTCCGGCATTTCGCGCGGCCGCTCGATCATTCTCGCCCACACCCTTTCCGGCACGCTGGCCGGCATCGCCGCAATCCTCGCCGTCGCCCAGCTCGGCTCGGCCCAGCCCACCATCGGGGCCGACTGGCTGCTGCTCTCCTTCGCCGCCCCGATCATCGGCGGCGCGGCGCTCACGGGCGGCTACATCTCGGTCCTCGGGACGATGTTCGCCGTGGTGCTGATCGCGCTGATCGAGAACGGCATGGTGCTCGCCAAGGTGGACCCCTATTGGGTGCAGTTCCTGCTCGGGGCGCTGATCCTCGCTGCGGTGTGGCTCAATCGCTGGCGCGCCGTGCGCACCGGGACGGCGTGACGAGATGCGCGTCGCGGTCGAAAACGTCGGCAAGTCGTTTCCGGGGGTGCGGGCGCTCGATGGCGTCTCGCTCGAATTGCAGCCGGGCGAAGTGCACGCCCTGATGGGCGAGAACGGCGCCGGCAAATCGACGCTGATCAAGATCCTGACCGGGGTCTACCGCCCCGATGCGGGGCGGGTGCTCATCGACGGCAAGAAGGCCGTCTTTGCCTCGCCGCGCGACGCCATCGCGGCCGGCATCAGCGCCGTGCACCAGGAGCGCAACCTCATCCCCCGCTTCACGGTGGGCGAGAACATCCTCCTGGAAAACCTGCCGACGCGAAACGGCCTCGTGGATTATGCCCAGGTGGAGCGCGAGGCACAGCGGCACCTCTCGCTCATCGACCGGATCATCGACACCCGGGCCGAGGTGCGCACCCTCTCGGTCGCGCAGATGCAGATCGTGGAGATCGCCAAGGCCCTGTCGCTCGAAGCGCAGTGCCTGCTGCTCGACGAGCCCACCGCCTCGATTACCGAGCATGAGACGGCGGCGCTGTTCGAGCTGATCCGCAAGCTCAAGGCCGATGGCGTCGCCATCGTGTTCGTGAGCCACAAGCTGGAAGAGGTCTTCGCCATCGCCGACCGGGTGACGGTGCTCCGCGACGGCCGGACCGCGGTGGCGAACGAGCCGATGCGGGACGTCACGCGGGGCCGGCTGGTGTCGCTGATGATCGGACGCGAGGAGCGCCAGGCGCAATTCGGGACGCGGACGATCGACAAGGCCGATGTGGTGCTCGAAGCCCGCTCGCTTGCGACCTCGCTCGGCCACCGCGACGTGAGCTTTGCCCTCCATCGCGGCGAAATCCTCGGTCTCTATGGCCTCGTCGGTGCCGGGCGCAGCGAACTCGCCCATGCCCTCGTGAACGCCGCCGCGATCACCTCGGGGGAGGTCAGGGTGCATGGCCGCCCGGCGCGCATCCGCGACATGCACCAGGCTCTCGGGCAATATCGGATCGGCTTCATCAGCGAGGATCGCAAGCAGGAGGGGCTCATCCTCATGCATTCGATCCGCGAGAACGTCGCCATCACCATCTGGCGCAAGCTCGCCGGGAGTCTGGGTTTGCTGACCTCAGGCCGGGAGGCACGCGCCGTACGCCCCTTCGTCGAGCGCCTCGAGGTGCGTACTCCCTCGCTCGAGCAGACGGTCGGTAATCTGTCGGGCGGCAATCAGCAGAAGGTGAGCGTTGCCAAGTGGCTCGCCGCCAACGTGGAGATTCTGATCATCGACGAACCGACGGTCGGGATCGACATCAAGACCAAGACCTATCTCCACGAACTGATCGGCGAGATCGCCTCGAGCGGGGTTTCGGTGCTGCTCATTTCTTCCGACATGCCGGAGATCATCGCGGTCGCCGACCGCATCCTCGTCATGCACGAGTTCCGCATCGTCGGCGAGGTCGCGAACGACCGGCACTACGAGCCGATGAGCCGGGCGATCATGGGCTACATCCATGCCGTGGAGGAGGCCGCCCCGGCCGCCGAATGAGCGGCAGCGGCAGGCTTGGGACCGAACACTTCCTCCTGATTGAGGGTCGAGCACATGGCAAAGATTGAGCGCGTCGAAATCCTGATGGTCGACCTCAAGCCGAAGGTGAAGCGGACCGACGCGATCCAGTCCTTCGTCAGCCAGGAGACGCCGTTCGTGCGCATCTTCGCGGACGATGGCGCGGTCGGGACCGGCTACACCTATACCATCGGTACCGGCGGCCATGCCGTGATCGAGCTCCTGTCGCGCAACCTTGCGCCCCAGCTCATCGGCCGCGACCCCGACCGGGTGGAGGAGATCTGGCGGGCGCTGTTCTTCCACACGCACGCAACCGCCGTGGGCGCCATCACCTCGCTCGCGCTCGCCGCCATCGACACCGCCCTCTGGGACATGCGCTGCCGCCGTTCGGGCCGTCCGCTGCATATCGAGGCGGGCGGCGCGCAGCGTTCGGTCCCGGTCTATACGACCGAAGGCGGCTGGCTCCACATCGACACGCCCGCCCTGGTCGAGGATGCGCTCCGCGCCAAGGCGGCTGGCTTCGGCGGCTCCAAGATCAAGATCGGCCGCCCCCCCAAGGAGGACGTGGCCCGGCTCGCCGCCGTCCGTGAGGCGGTGGGCGACGGCTTCGAGATCATGGTCGATGGCAACCAGGGCGCCGCGGTCGACGAGGCGATCCGTCGCGCCCGCCTCTACGAGCCGCTCGACCTCGCCTGGTACGAGGAGCCGCTGCCGGCCGAAGACCTCGACGGCCACTGCCGGCTTTCCGCCGCAACGACGCTGCCGGTCGCGGTCGGCGAGTCGCTCTATAGCCTTCAGCATTTCCGCGAATACCTGCAGCGGGGCGCCTGCAGCGTGGTGCAGGTGGACGTGGCGCGCATCGGCGGCATCACCCCCTGGCTCAAGACGGCGCACCTGGCGGAAGCGTTCAACGTCGCCGTCTGCCCGCACTTTTTGATGGAGCTGCATGTGAGCCTCACGGCGGCCATTCCCAATGGCCGCTGGGTCGAATACATCCCCCAGCTCGACAGCCTGACCACCGAGGGGATGCGTATCGAGGCCGGCCGCGCCGTGCCTTCGTCCGAGCCGGGCCTCGGCATCGCCTGGGATTGGCAGGCGATCGACCGGCAGCGTGTCGAGGGCGCCACGCGCGTGATCGGGCAGGAGTAGCGGAAGCGAGTGATGGTGCCGCGGCCAGGGCAGGAGGAAGGGGCAGGGGCGTCGCCACTCTATGAAGTGATCTACGCCGTGCTGCGCGAGCACATCGTCGAGGGCAGCTTTCCGGCAGGCCTCGTGCTCGGGGAAGCGAGTGTCGCCCGTGCCTTCAACGCGAGCCGCGTGCCCGCCGCGGCGGCCCTCAAGCGGCTGCATCGCGAAGGGCTGGTCCGCGACCATCATGGGCGGGGATATCTCGCGGGCGCCGGCCCCGCCGGCGATCCCGTCCGCCTGACGCTCGACGAGGCGGGGCTTCGCCTTCCCGTCGCCCTCGCCGAGGAGTTGCGGCGCCGCAACCGGCGGGAGCGCATCTATCCCGATGTCGAGCACACCGTCGCCGCATGCCTCTCCTACGGGCGCTTCCTCATCAACGAGAGCGCGCTCGCCGAATATTACGGCGTCAGCCGGACGGTCGCGCACGAAGTGTTGACCCGGCTGGAGCGGGCGGGGCTCGCGACGCAGCAGCGCAACCAGCGCTGGTATGCGGGGCCGCTGACCAACGACCTCCTGCGCGAGCATTACGAGATGCGCTGGCTACTCGAGCCGATCGCCCTCGGCCAGGCGGGACCGCGGCTGACGACCGACGAGCTGAAGCCGAGGCTCGCCCACATCGAGAAGGCGCAGCGCGGCCGGCGGGAACCCGCGAGCCTCGAGCGGCTCGAACACGACCTCCACGTCGCCATCGTCCTCAAGTGCGACAATGCGCAATTGCGGGAGACCATCCGGCGCAGCCAGCTGCCGATCCTCGCCACCCATTCGACATTCCAGCACCTGCAGGAGGCGAACGAGATCTCGACCATGCTGGCCGAGCACCGGTCGATCATCGGGGCGCTGATGGAGGGCCGCATCGAGGCCGCCAAGAGCGCGCTCGAGCAGCACCTGCGGCGCTCCATGGAGCCGAA
>DASZTU010000204.1:0-3078 GCA_035547975.1 Devosiaceae bacterium
ATCGAGGGCGGCGGTCGGTTCGTCGAGGAGCCAGACGGGCCGCTCGGCGACGGCGAGCCGGGCGAGGGCCAGCCGCCGCGTCTGTCCGGCCGAAAGGTAGCCGGCGGCGAGCCCGGCGATCGGCAGCAGCCCGACCGTCTCGAGGGCGGGCTCGACCAGCGCGCGGGCGGCGCCCATCATGTCGGCCCAGAAGACGAGGTTTTCGGCAACCGTCAGCCGCCCCTTGATCGCGGCGCGGTGCGGCAGATAGGCGATCGCCGTCTCTGCCCGCTCGTCGGGGTCGATGCCGCCGATCTCGACGCGGCCGCCCGCGGCCCTGACGATGCCGGCCACGATCATCAGCAGCGTCGTCTTGCCGGTGCCGTTGGCGCCCCGCAGTTCAGCCGCCTCGCCGGGGCCAAGCGACAGCGAGAGGTGCTCGAACAGTCTTCGTTCGCCGCGCTGGCCGGCGAGATCGGCAAGGACGAGGGTGCGGGGCGGCAATGGGCGCCCGGCGGCGGGTCCACCGGCCTTGCCGTCGCCCGAAGATGGATTCACCCGCCCCTCCGCCTCATGGCCACGCGACGCCCGGCCACCACTGCATTCGCCCCGTCTCGATAGCAGCCCGGCGCGGGGCTGGCCACCCAAGTCGGTGCTGGCAAGCCATAACCGATTTCGCTATAGCAGCGCCGGGACTGGAGTTATTCCGGTCCGAAGAGTGGCGGCAAGGAGCGTGCAAGACGCTCCGGGAGAGGCCGCCGACGCGATGCTCCGCCCGCAGACCTGCCGCGGAGGATCGCGCCACAACCCGATTAGACAGGCGGTTCCGGTGGCAGACAACAGCTTCAACTCCAAGGCGACGCTCACGGCGGGCGGCAAGACCTACACCTATTTTTCCCTTCCGGCCGCCGAGAAGGCCGGCCTCGCCGGGATCTCCCGACTGCCCAACTCGCTCAAGGTCGTGCTGGAAAACCTGCTGCGCTTCGAGGACAGGCGCACCGTCACCGCTGACGACCTCAAGGCCGTGGCCGCCTGGCTCGACGACAAGGGCCGCGCCGAGCACGAGATCGCGTTCCGCCCAGCCCGCGTCCTGATGCAGGATTTCACCGGCGTGCCCGCCGTGGTCGACCTCGCCGCCATGCGCGACGCGACCAAGAAGCTCGGCGCCAGCCCGCACAAGGTCAATCCGCAGGTGCCGGTCGACCTCGTCATCGACCACTCGGTGATGGTCGACTATTTCGGCACCCCCACCGCCTTCGCGCAGAACGTCGAGCGCGAATATGAGCGCAATGGCGAGCGCTACGAGTTTTTGCGCTGGGGCCAGTCGGCGTTCGACAATTTCCGCGTCGTGCCGCCCGGCACCGGCATCTGCCACCAGGTGAACCTCGAATACCTGGCGCAGACGGTCTGGACGAAGACCGAGGGCAACAACACGATCGCCTACCCCGATACGCTCGTCGGGACCGACAGCCATACCACCATGGTTAACGGCCTTTCCGTGCTCGGCTGGGGGGTCGGCGGCATCGAAGCCGAGGCGGCCATGCTCGGCCAGCCGATCTCGATGCTGATCCCCGAAGTCATCGGCTTCAAGTTCACGGGCAGGCTGCCGGAGGGGACCACCGCGACCGACCTCGTGCTGACCGTCACCGAGATGCTGCGCAAGAAGGGCGTCGTCGGCAAGTTCGTCGAGTACTATGGCGCCGGGCTCTCCAATCTTTCGCTCGAGGACAAGGCGACGATCGCCAACATGGCGCCCGAGTACGGCGCGACATGCGGGTTCTTCCCGATCGATGCCGAGACCATCGCCTATCTCAAGGAAACCGGCCGCGCCGAGGATCGGGTGGCGCTGGTCGAGGCCTATGCCCGGGCCCAGGGCATGTTCCGCGAGGATTCCTCGCCCGATCCGGTGTTCACGGATACGCTCGAACTCGATCTCTCGACGGTCGTCCCCTCGCTCGCCGGCCCGAAGCGCCCGCAGGACCGGGTGGCGCTGACCGAGGCCGCGCCGGCCTTCGCCAAGGCGGTGGAAGCCATCCGGGGCGGGCGGCGCGATCCCGAGGCCGAGCCCAAGGCCAATGGCGAGGCGCGCTATGTCGATGAAGGCGCGACGGGCGTCGAAGACGTGGTCGAGGGGCATCAGGTGGAAGGCGCCGATTTCCGGCTCAGCGACGGCGACGTGGTCATCGCCGCGATCACTTCGTGCACCAACACGTCAAATCCCTCGGTGCTGGTCGCGGCGGGCCTCCTCGCCCGCAAGGCGCGCGCCAAAGGCCTCAGGCCGAAGCCCTGGGTGAAGACCTCGCTCGCGCCGGGGTCGCAGGTCGTGACCGAATACCTGACCAAGTCCGGGCTACAGGACGACCTCGACGCGATCGGCTTCAACACCGTCGGCTACGGGTGCACCACCTGCATCGGCAATTCGGGGCCGCTCGACGAGAACATTTCGAAATGCATCGCGGACAACGACCTCGTCGCGGTCTCGGTGCTCTCGGGCAACCGCAATTTCGAGGGACGCGTCAATCCCGACGTGCGGGCGAACTACCTCGCCTCCCCGCCGCTCGTCGTCGCCTATGCGCTCCTCGGCAAGATGACGAAGAACATCACCACCGAGCCCCTCGGCACCGGCAGCGACGGCAAGCCGGTCTACCTTCGCGACCTTTGGCCGAGCTCGAAGGAAGTGGCCGACGTCGTGCGGTCCGCGATCAGCACCGACATGTTCCGCTCGCGCTATGGCGATGTCTTCAAGGGCGATGCGCGCTGGCAGGCGATCAAGGTCGAGGGCGGGGAGACCTACCGCTGGAACGCCGCCTCGACCTACGTGCAAAACCCGCCCTATTTCGAGGACATGTCGCTGACGCCGAAGCCGGTGACCGACATCGAGAATGCCCGGGTGCTCGCGCTCTTCCTCGATTCGATCACCACCGACCACATCTCGCCGGCCGGCTCTTTCAGGGCCTCGACGCCGGCGGGCGAATACCTGATCGCGCACCAGGTGCGCCCGATCGACTTCAACTCCTATGGCGCGCGGCGCGGCAATCACGAGGTGATGATGCGCGGCACCTTCGCCAACATCCGCATCAGGAACCAGATGCTGGAGGG
>DASZTU010000205.1:0-12801 GCA_035547975.1 Devosiaceae bacterium
GGCAACTGCCCGTAGGGTGCGTCGAGCACGCGCACATCGGGGAGCTTGAGCTGCTTGGTGATGTCGGTGACCCACCCTGCCCCGAACGATTCCCAGGAGAGGACGTCGACCCCGCGGGCACCGAGCATGCCCCAGAGCGCCATTTCGACCGCCCCGGTGTCGGACGCCGGCACGATGCCGATGAGGTGCGTTTCCGGGACTTCCAGCAGCTCGCGCGTGAGCTGGATCGCCTTCTCGATACGTGCCTTGGCGGGCTTGGCGCGGTGCGAACGGCCAACCAGCGCATTCGACAGCGCTTCGAGCGTCCAGCCGGGACGCTTCGAGCAGGGACCAGAAGAAAAGTTCGGATTGGCCGGTTTCACCGCCGGCGCGGTCAGGGGCATGTCAGCCATGAGCGACCCTCCCAGGTCGAAAGTCTTGCGTTAGGGCAAGATGTCCTGAGGCGGGCTGATAGGCCCAAACCGGCGCGGCGTCAAGGCAGGCTCCGCGCGGCGGCAACGGGCGTGCTTATGGCCGAACGGCGATCCCCGCCTAAAGCGGCAGGGCGCTGGTGTGCTTCACCTGCCCCAGCGCAAAGCTCGACTGGATCGAGGCCACGCCTTCGACCCGGGTCAGTTTGGTTTTGAGGAACCGCTCGTAGGCGTCGAGGTCGGCGGCGACGACCCGCAGCAGATAGTCCTGCTGGCCCGTCATCAGATACGCTTCGACGACCTCAGGCCACTGCGAGACCGCCGCGTTGAAGGCCTCGAGTTCCTCCTCCCGCTGCCGCTCTAGCTTGACCGAGACGAACACCGAAACAGGCAGCCCGACCTTCTTCTGGTCGACGAGGCCGACATAGCCGCGCAGCACCCCCTCCCGCTCGAGGATGCGGATGCGTCTGAGGCAGGGCGACGCGCTGAGGCCCACGGCCTCGCCGATCGCCTGGGCCGTCATATGTGCATCGCGCTGCAACAGGCGCAGGATTTTTCGGTCGATCTCATCCAAAGTGGCGTCTCGCATCAGTGTTGGCCGCTGACCTTAGCGGATTTCCCCACAATCGGCATCTGGAGTGGCGCAAATTGGCAGAACACGGCGCCCGATTTGCCCTACAATTTTCCCCATTGCGGGAGGTTTGCATGGATGAGATCGCCCTTCTCGAGGCGCTGGAGCGCAAGGTCCGCTGGCTCGCCGCCTGGACCATCCACCACGCCAATCACATCCGGCCCAATGTCGACGGCCTCAAGGTCGGCGGCCACCAGGCCTCCTCCACTTCGTCGGCGACCATCCTCACCGCCCTCTACTTCTCGGCCCTGAGGCCCGAGGACCGGGTCGCGGTCAAGCCGCATGCGAGCCCGGCCTTCCACGCCATCCAGTATCTGCTGGGCCGCCAGACGCGGGAAAAGCTGCAGCGCTTCCGCGCACTCGGCGGCGCGCAATCCTATCCGTCGCGCACCAAGGACACCGATGACGTCGATTTCTCGACCGGCTCGGTGGGGCTCGGCGTCGCCGAAACCCTCTTCGCCTCGCTGGTGCAGGACTATATCCGCGCCCATGGCTGGGGCACCGAGCGTCCCGAAGGCAAGATGGTGGCCGTGGCGGGCGACGCCGAACTCGACGAGGGCAACATCTTCGAGGCGCTGCTCGACGGCGCCAAGCATGGCCTCCGCAACTGCTGGTGGGTGGTCGACTACAACCGCCAGAGCCTCGACGCGGTCGCCAATGAGGGACTGCTCGGGCGTTTCACTGCCATTTTCGGCGCGCTCGGCTGGGAGGTCGTCGTCCTCAAGCACGGCCGCCTGCAGCAGGCGGCGTTCGCCGAGCCCGGAGGAGACGCGCTGCGTCGCTGGATCGACGCCTGTCCGAACCAGGACTACTCGGCGCTCACCTTCCAGGGCGGCGCCGCCTGGCGCAAACGCCTTCACGACGATCTCGGCGACCAGGGCGACGTTTCTGCGCTGATCGAGCGGCGAAGCGATGCCGAGCTCGCGGCGCTGATGACCAACCTCGGCGGCCACGACATGACGGAGCTCTGCGATGCCTTTGCCGAGGCGCGAAAGCACGATCGGCCGGTCGTCTTCATCGCCTATACGATCAAGGGCTATGGCCTGCCGCTCGCCGGGCACAAGGACAACCACGCCGGCCTCATGACCGCAGCGCAGATCGAAGGCCTGCGCACGGCCGAGAACATCCGCCCCGGCCACGAATGGGACCCGTTCGAAGGCCTCGCTGTTCCCGAGGACCGGCTGCGGAAATTCCTCGCCGGCGTGCCGTTCGCGCAGGGTGGCCCGCGTCGCCTGCGGGCGGCCGCGGTGCCCGTGCCGGAATCGCTGGCCCTCTCCCATCAAGCCGAACTGTCGACGCAGCAGGCGTTCGGGCTCGTCCTCAACGAGCTCGGCGGGAGCAGCCAGGCGCTGGCCGACCGCATCGTGACGACCTCGCCCGACGTGACCGTGTCGACCAACCTCGGCGCCTGGGTCAATCGGCGTGGTCTGTTTGCCCGCGACGCCGTCCCGGATGTATTCCGGGCGGAACGGATCCCCTCGACCTTTCGCTGGGACCGCGGGCCGAAGGGCCAGCATCTCGAACTCGGCATCGCGGAGATGAACCTCTTCACCCTGCTCGGGGCGGCGGGGCTCGCGCACTCGCTCTTCGGCGAGCGGCTGCTCCCGATCGGCACGGTCTATGACCCGTTCATCGCCCGCGGCCTCGATGCGCTCAATTATGCCTGCTACCAGGACGCCCGCTTCCTGCTCGTGGCGACGCCGTCCGGCCTGTCGCTCGCACCCGAAGGGGGCGCACACCAGTCCCTCATGACCCCGCTCATCGGCATGGCGCAGGATGGCCTCTGCGCCTTCGAGCCGGCCTTTGCCGACGAACTGGCGGTGGTCATGCGCTGGGCCTTCGACTACATGCAGCGCGACGGGGAGGATGTCGCGGACGACGTGACCTGGCTCCGCGATGCCGCCGGTGGCGCCGTCTATCTCCGCCTCTCGACCCGCACCATCGAGCAACCGAGGCGCGCCATGGCCCCGAAGCTCGCCCGCGCCATCGTCGAAGGGGCCTATTGGCTGCGCCCTCCCGGGCCCAATCCCGAGGTGATCGTTGTTTACCAGGGTGTTGTCGCCCCCGAGGCGATCGAGGCCGTCGGCATGATGGCGGAGGACCGGCGCGACGTGGGGCTCCTCGCCGTCACCTCCGCCGACCGGCTCTACGCCGGCTGGTCGGCCGCACAGGCGGCCCGAGAGGCGGGAAAACGCAACGCGACGAGCCACGTCGAGCGGCTGCTCCAGGATGTGCCCGGCAACTGCGCGATCGTCACCGTCATCGACGGGCACCCGGCAACCCTCGGCTGGCTCGGTTCGGTCGCGGGCCACCGCGTGCGCTCCCTCGGCGTCGACACCTTCGGGCAGACCGGCTCGATCCCCGAGCTCTACCGGACCTATGGCATCGACCGCGACGCGATCGTTTCGGCGGCCCAGGCCATCGCGCCGGGCAAGCCGATCCGCTACGCACGCGGCGCCTAGCGCGAAACCAGACCTCGCGGCCGCACCGCCCCGAGCGGGCGGCCCCGGCACCACCCCGGCGGCGGTCCCCAGCACCGCCCGGGTCAGGCACCCCCGCACCACGCAGTCGAGAGTTCCCCTTGCCGCCCGAGCGGGATTCCGTCGCATCGCCCGATTTTGTCGCATGCCCACGATTCCGCATTGCATCGCCGCCGATTGCTTGTCAGACATATGGCATTTGACAGCCCCCGGCGGGGCTGGGCGCGGCAAGCGGGGCCCCGGGGCTTGCCAGCCGCCATGAGCAAGAAGCCCGGCAACGGGTCGACCACTGAGTCAGGGGAAAGAGGTAGGAACACCATGCTCAAGGGACTGAAACGACTGGCGGCCGCCGCCGCCCTGCTGCTCGCGGCGCCGCTCGTGGCGCACGCCGACAGCACCGTTACCGCGCCCGGCGGAACGACGAGCGGCACCTACATGGACTACATGAAGACGGTCTATGACCGCGCCGGCGCGCCGGAACTGACCTCGCTGCCGCTCACCGAGTTCGACAGCGAATACAAGCTCAATCCGATGGGCGCCAAGAGCTGGACACAGTCGAAGGACGGCCTCACCTGGACGTTCAAGCTGCAGGACAACCTGCAGTGGTCGGACGGCACTCCCCTCACCGCGGAAGACTACGTCTTCGCGCTGCAGCGCGCGGCCAAGGAAGGCTATGACTTCAACTGGTACTGGTCATTTGCCGGCGGCATCAAGGGCTGGTCGGACGTGACCGACAAGCACGCCGACGTCTCCGTGCTCGGCCTCAAGGCTGTGGACGACAAGACCATCGAAGTCACGACTGACGCGCCGAAATCCTATTTCCCCGGCGTTGCAAGCCTCTGGTATCCCGTCCCCAAGCACGTCGTCGACAAGCTCGGCGACGACTATGCGCTCAATGTCGACACCCTGGTTGCCTCCGGCCCCTTCATGGTCAAGACGTGGGAGAAATCCAACAACACCATGACGCTGGTGAAGAACCCGAAGTTCAACGGGCCCTGGCCGGCGCAGATCGACAACCTCGTGATGGACACCCAGATCGGGCCGCCGGAAGTCGGCTTCCCGGCCTTCATGGCGGGTGAGGCGGACTGGACCTCGCTCAACGCCGGCCAGGTGCCGGTCGTGCAGCAGCGCATGCCCGATGCCATCCGCCGCAACGCCGTGTTCGCGGTCTACTACATCGCCTTCGATACCGATAAGGCCCCGTTCAACAACGTCGATGTGCGCAAGGCCTTCTGGTACGCCATCAACCGCGACGAGCTGACCTCGACGGTGCTCAAGGACGTTGCCGTCCCCGCCAAGTCGATCCTTGCGCCGGGATACCCCGGGTACCAGCAGAAGATCGCCGACGAAGCCAAGTTCGACCCCAAGATGGCCCAGGACGAGCTCGCCAAGGCTGGCTATCCCGGCGGCAAGGGCTTCCCGCAGATCGAGATCTGGTATCGCGAGCAGGGCGGCTACAACGCCGCGATCGCGGCCCCCATGCTCCAGTACCTCCAGGCGCAGTTCAAGCAGATCCTGGGGATCGACATGCAGATCAAGTCGATGCCGACCAAAGACTGGACGCAGGCGCTCAAGGACCGCACCAACGGCATCTTCCTCGCGCCCTATGAGTACGACTATCTCGATCCGTCGAACTTCTACGACCTGTTCAAGTCGGGTGGGCGGCACCATTACAGCTACCCGGATTACGACAAGCTGGTGAACGAAGGCGACGCCGGGGCCGATTGGGACAAGCGTCTCGACGACTACGCCAAGGCCGAACAGGTGCTGATCGACAACGCGGCGCTCGTGCCGCTCGTCCATCCGGTGACGATCGCGGCGGTCAGCGACAAGCTGCACGGCGAGGGCGTGACCCCCAATTCGAAGGGCTTTACGCCACTCGATCGCCTGGCGGGCTTCCTCTATACCCATATCACCAAGGACTAAGGGCCTGTGGCGGGCACCCATGGGGTGCCCGCCAGCCCGCAATGACCGCATGCAGCTTGTCGACATCGCCGACCTTCACGTGAGTTTCGCCCAGCACGAGGGTCTCGTGCAGGCGGTGCGGGGCGTGACCTTTCATCTCGAGCCCGGGGAAAGCCTCGGGATTGTCGGCGAGTCCGGCTCCGGCAAGTCGGTGACCTGCGCCGCCCTGATGCGGCTGCTGCGCGAACCGCCCGCCCGCATTACCGCCAAGCGGATGATGCTGGGCGGCCATGACATGCTGGCGACTGGCCGCAAGGCCGCCTCGACCATTCGCGGCAAGGTCGCGGCGATGGTCTTCCAGGACCCGATGACCTCGCTCGATCCGGTCTTCACCATCGGCCACCAGATCGCCGAAACCATTCGCGCCCACCGCCCCGTCACCAAGCGCGATGCGCTGGAAGAAGCGATCGCGCTCCTCCGCCGGGTCGAGATCAAGCGCCCCGAACTGGTGGTGAGGCAGTATCCGCACGAGCTCTCCGGCGGCATGCTGCAGCGCGTCATCATCGCCATGGCGCTCTCCTGCCGGCCCGAAGTGCTGATCGCGGACGAGCCGACGACAGCCCTCGACGTGACCATCCAGGCCCAGATCCTGCAGCTCATCAAGGACATCCAGGCCGAAACCGGCATGGGCCTCATCATGATCACCCACGACCTCGGCGTCGTGGCCGAAACCGTCGACCGCGTGGTCGTCATGTACGGCGGCAAGGTTATGGAAAGCGGGCCCGTCGAGGCGATCTTCGAGGCGCCGCTCCACCCCTATACGCGGGCCCTGCTGGACAGCATTCCCGGACAGGCCGCCGGCAAGCGTCGGCTGGTCGAGATCAAGGGCTCATCACCCAATCCGGTCACTCCGCCCCCCGGCTGTCCCTTCCACCCGCGCTGCCCGCGCGCCACCATCGAATGCCGGCAGGTGACCCCGCCGCTCGAGGCCAAGGCCGCCGGGCGCCTTGCGGCCTGCATCCACGTTCCAGCCGAGGTGCCCCCGGTCGAGGTGGCCGCGTGACGGCCGCGCTGGAACTGAGGAACGTGACGAAGCGCTTCACGCTGCGCCGCCCGAGCCCGTTTCGCCGCGGCCGGGTCGAGCATGTGGCCGTGGACAGCGTGGACCTTACCCTCGAGCGCAATCGCGTCGTCGCGCTGGTGGGCGAATCCGGCTCCGGCAAGACCACCACGGGACTGCTCGCGCTTCGCCTCCTCGATACCTCTGAAGGCCAGATCCTGCTCGATGGCGAGGACATCACGCACCTCCCGCAACCGGCGCTCAAGCCATATCGGCGGCGCATGCAGGTGGTATTCCAGGATAGCTACGCGTCTCTCGATCCGATGATGACGCTGGGTGAGATCGTCGCCGAGCCGCTCGATATCCACGCCATCGGCTCCTCGTCGGAACGGCGGGACGAGGCCCGTCGCTGGCTCGAGAAGGTCGGGCTCGATGCCAGCTATGCCAACCGCTACCCGCACGAACTCTCCGGCGGCCAGCGCCAGCGCGTCTCGGTCGCGCGCTCGCTCATCCTCGGGCCTTCGGTGCTGGTCGCCGACGAGCCGACCTCCGCGCTCGACGTTTCCGTCAAGGCGCAGATCGTCAACCTGCTGATGGACCTCCAGGCCGACATGGGCCTCTCGATGCTCTTCATCAGCCACGATCTCTCGGTGGTGCGCTCGCTCGCCGACGAGGTTGTGGTGATGTTCCAGGGCCGCATCGTCGAGCGCGCTTCGACCGATCGGCTGTTCGCCGAAGCCCGCCATCCCTATACCCGCGCCCTGCTCGACGCCGTGCCGGTGGTGAACCCGAAGGCGCGGCGGCGGCGCACCTTCCTCGGTGTTGAGGAACTGCTGGCGCAAACGCCCCGCCTCAGACCGGACGATTGCTTCGCCCCGCCGATATCCGACACCGCGGACCCGCAACTCGTGGCGCTGGCCGGCGATCATTTCGTCGAAGCAGTGGTGGAAGGCTGAGGGGATGAGCAGGCCTTCACGATTGAACACCCCGGCGTTCGCGCATTCATCGACCCGCATGGGAAGCGCCGGCGGCGCAAAGCGGCGGCCCGGCAAGGCTACTTTTATTCCCGCCGCCCTGCAGGGAGCCGTCCCATGCTGAGCTTCATCGTCCGGCGCACGCTCTCGATGCTCGTGACCTTCATCGTGGTCTCGATCGTCATCTTCCTGATGATGCACGCCATTCCCGGCGGCCCCTTCGACGGCACCGAGATGCCGCTCCCCGACAACATCAAGGCCCGGCTCATGGCGCAGCTCGGCCTCGACCAGCCGCTCTGGGTGCAATACCTGCGCTACATGTGGGGCGTCCTGCACTTCGATTTCGGCGTGCCCTACCAGAGCCCCGGCGAGACGGTGATGGGCCTCGTGCTGCACGCCTGGCTCCCAAGCCTCATCCTCGGCGGCTCCGGCCTCATCATCGGCGCCCCACTCGGCATCCTGCTCGGCATGACGGCCGCGCTCAACCGCAACTCCTGGATCGACTACGTCGCCTCGGCGGTCGCGACCCTCGGCCTCACCATTCCCGTCTTCGTTATCTCGACCCTGCTCATTCTCGTCTTTGCCGTCTGGCTCGGATGGCTGCCGGCGAGCGGCTGGGGCGAGCCGAAGCGCTGGATCCTGCCGATCATGGCCTACGCCGCCGTGCCCCTTGCGAGCTACGCGCGCTACGCGCGCTCCGCGGTGCTCGATACGCTCAACAAGCCCTTCGTGACGGTGTTGCGCGCCAAGGGCCTTTCGGAGCGGCGCATCCTCTTCCAGCATGTGCTGCGCAACTCGGCGATTCCGATGGTCACGATCTTCCTGCCGATGTTCGTCGGCATCGCCACGGGCTCGATCTTCGTCGAGGCGATGTTCCGCGTGCCGGGCCTCGGCGCCTATTTCGTGTCCTCCATCGACAAGCGCGATTATCCGCTCGAAATGGCCCTCATGCTGCTGATCAGCGCTCTGTTCTCGATTTCCTACCTGGTGAGCGACATCCTCTACGCCGTGCTCAACCCGCGCATCCGTGTCGATGGAGGCAGCCGATGACCGAGCTGTCGCACACCGGCGTCGCCGTCGAGGCCCCGACGGGGCCCCGCCAGCACAGCCCGCTCTGGTTCACCTGGCGGCGCTTTGCCGCCAACAAGGCGGCCGTATTGGCCGGCGTCGTGCTGGTGATACTGATCCTCGCCGCGGTCTTTGCGCCGGTGATCACCACGACCGGGCCGAACGAGCAGGCCTTCCTCACCACCGCGCTGGCGTTCCCCTCGGCGCAGCACTGGTTCGGCGTCGACGACCTCGGCCGCGATTTCTTCACCCGTATCGTCTATGGCGCCCGCGTGTCGCTCGGCATCGGCTTCTCCGCCGCGGCCTTCAGCCTCGTCATCGGCCTGCCCCTCGGCGCCATGGCCGGTTACCTCGGCGGCCGCTTCGACTGGGTGACGATGCGCATCGTCGAGCTCTTTTCGGTGGTGCCGCCGCTCCTGGCCGCGCTGCTGCTCGCCACCCTGACGCGGGGCGGCGTCTGGGCCATCGTCCTCATTGCGGCGCTGTTCGGCTGGAAGGACGTCTGCATCCTCGTCCGCGCCCAGGTGAAATCCTTCCGCGAGAAGGAGTTCATCCGCGCCGCCCAGGCGCTCGGCGCTTCGCCCTGGCACATCATCTGGCGGCACCTCATCCCCAACTCCATCTCGCCGATCATCGTCGGTTTCGTCCTCGCGATCCCGCTTGCCATGATGCTCGAAGCCTCGCTCAGCTTCCTCGGCATCGGCGTGCAGCCGCCGACTCCAAGCTGGGGCCAGATGATCAATGTCGGCATGAACTTCATGTTCTTCTACTGGCACATGGCGGTGTTTCCGACGGCCGCCCTCGCCATTACCATTCTCGCAGCCTCGCTCCTCGGCGACGGCCTCCGCGACGCCTTCGATCCCACACTCAAGGGCCGTTGATCTTGTCCACCAACCTCGCCGGGCAGTTCCTGCTCGATCCCGATGTCGTCTTCCTCAACCACGGCTCCTTCGGTGCCTGCCCGCGGCCCGTCTTCGAGGACTATCAGCGCTGGCAGATGATGCTCGAGCGCCAGCCGGTCGAGTTCCTGAGCTCGAACCGCAGCCTCGGCCAGAACCTCCGCCGGATGCGCGAAGCGATGGCGACCGAATTCGGCACCAGCCCCGACAACATCGCCGCCGTCGCCAACGCCACGACCGGGCTCAACATCGCCATCCAGTCGATCCGGCTCGAGCCGGGCGACGAAATCCTCACCACCGACCACGAATACGCTGCGCTCGAGAAGACGTGGGCGTACGTGGCGCGCAAGACCGGGGCACGAATCGTGCACGTCGAGGTGCCCTTGCCGCTGACCTCGGCCGGCCAGTTTCACGACGCCGTCGCCGCCGGCATGAACGAGCGCACCAAGGTGCTGTTTCTCAGCCACATCACCTCGCCCACCGCCCTGCTCTTCCCGGTCGAGAGCCTCATCGCCGAAGCGCGGCGGCGGGGCATTTTCAGCGTCATCGACGGCGCGCACACGCCCGGCCATATCCCCCTGGCGCTCGACGCGATCGGCGCCGATTTCTATTCCGGCAATTGCCACAAATGGCTGATGAGCCCGAAGGGATCGGCCTTTCTCTACGTTCGCCCCGAACTCCAGGCGATGATCGACCCGCTGGTGATCAGCCACGGCTGGACGGCCGACAACAAGGAGCCGGGGGTGCGAGGTCCCTTCGGCAACTCGGCGTTCGTCGACGAAATCGAGATGCAGGGGACGCGCGACCCGGCCGCCTGGCTCGCGGTCCCCGCGGCGATCGCCTTCCGCCGCGAGCACGACTGGTGGTCGGTCGCAGCGGACTGCCGGCGCCTCGCCCGCGAAACGGCCGAGCGCCTGTCCGAACTCACCGGTCTCGCGCCGCTTTCATCGCCCGAGTTCTGCGCCCCGCAAATGGTCGCGATGCCCATCCCGGCGTGCGACACGGAGGTGATCAAGGATCTGCTGCTAACCCGCTACAGGATCGAGATTCCGGTCCTGCGCTGGAAGGACCACCACATCGTCCGCCTCTCCTGCCAGGGCTATAACAGCCGGGCCGACATGGACGTGCTGGTCGAGGCGCTGGCCGAGCTGCTGGACCTGCGGGTGCCGCGCCGTCAGGTCGGCACGTGAGGCCGAACGCTGGAGCCCCATCGGCTGGCCTGGCGTTCCCGCGACGAGGGCGGAATTAGCATGGGCTTGGGCGGCGGGGACAAATCAGGCAGCAGCCGGGACGCATCGTCCGGCGATGTGCTCGAGACCGATCCTCGCGGCGCTCTCGATTTTCTCGAGCGGCTCGAGAGCAAGAGCCGTGGCGTCGCCGTCCTCGATGCCCTGGCCGACATGATCGAGGGCGCCGGCCTCAAGGTCGGCGACCGGCTGCCGCCGGAAATCACCCTCGCCGAGCACCTGGGCGTCGGCCGTTCGACCATACGGGAAGCCCTCAACCGCTGGGAGGGGCTCGGCCTCATCCGCCGCAGGCGGGGCGCCGGCACCTTCCTCGCCGCCAAGGTTCCGACCTCGGCGGGGCTCGTTCCAACCATGGTGCGGCTCGAAGGCGAGGCGCTGCTGCGCCTGCTCGAGGTTCGCCGCGCCCTCGAAAACGCTGTGGTGCGCGCCGCCGCCCGGAACGCCACGCGCGAGCAGCGCCGCGCCATCGCCGCCCTCTGCGCCAAGCTGCTCAAGGTGGTCGATTCCGGGAAGGATTGGCACCGCGTCGACGCCGAGTTTCACGGCGCCATCTACGACGCCTCCGGCAATCCGCTCTTCGGGCAGATCCTCTCCAAGCTCGACGACGCGCTGAAGCGCTCGCCGGACTCGCCCTTCGGCCGCAAGGAATTCGGCCTCGAATCCTTCCCGCTGCACAAGATCCTGGCGGATGGGATCGTGGCCGCTGACGAGGAGGAGGCGGCGCGGGGCATCAACCTCGTGATCGACAGCGTCGCCGCCGAAATCCGCCGCCTGATTGCTTCCGACTGATCGGCTTGCGGGCCCCTCCCCGCTTCGCGGCTGCGAAACGGCCATACGAACCCTGCATGCTGGCCCCGAAATGCAGACGGCGCCCCGAAGGGCGCCGCCGCAACACCGGACTGGTCCGGATCAGTTGAAGCGGTAGCGCAGAGTACCGCGAACCTCGTGAATGAGGTTCTGGTTGATGTAGTAGGGCGCGGTCGCCGCCGGCGGGAAGGCCGCCGAACCGTTCGAGATCGTGGGCATGTAGATCATGCGGTAGCCGAGGTCGGCGACGACATTGCCCATGTCGTAGGTGACGCCGGTCATGAGCGCGCCCGCCGCGGTGTAGTTCCAGCCATCCGGCCCGGGCGAGGGCGAACCCGTCACGCTGACCGAGTTGTAGGCGCCGCCGATACCGGCACCGACATAGGCGCCGAGCCCGCCGGCCCCCATGCCGCCGAGGCCGAAATCGTAGTAGGCGTTGGCGAGGGCAATGGTCGACCGCAGATGGAGCGTATAGGTGCCGTCGGTCAGCCCGTCATTGTTCAGCTGATCGACCGTCACGTCGGCGCGCAGCCCGTTGCCCGCCTCATAGCCGAAGCCGGCGCCGAAGCTGTAGCCGTAGCCGCCTGCGGTCGGGGAGTGCGCCGTGACCGAGCAGGTGCAGCCGTCGAGATAGGTCACGTCATGGGCCCAGAGGGCGTTCAGCCCCAGGCTGGCGCGCAGGTAAAACGAGCCCCCAAGCCCGTTATCGACCGGCGGGGGAGCCGCCGGAAATTGCGGCAGGTCGGCGGCCACAGCGGGACCGGCGACGAGTGCGGCAACAGTAACACATACCACAGCGAAATTTCGCATCTTCTCGTTCCTTCAAATGCCTCGACCACCAGTCGATTGAGAACGACTATGCGCGGAGTTTCTTAAAACGCACTTAACCTAAACGCTTAACCCTAATGGCCGCTAAATACTGTAATCGGGCCGTCGCGAGGCCCGAATTCCGGCCGTCTGGCAGGACGCTCCCCAATCGGCGGATCAGTACAATCCCGGAGCTTGCGTTTAACCCCGGCAACCGGCTCGGGGACCGCGGGGGCGGACCGGCAGGGCTCAGGAAAGCCCCAGCCACCCGGGCGAGCGGTCCCAGCTGCGAAGGAATTTGGCGCGAATCTCGGTGGCGGGAAACGCGCAGGGCGGACCCGCGCTGCCCTACCCTATACAGTGCGGCCTTATGCGACCTGGCGGATCGCTTCGGTGATCTCGCCGACCACCGCCTTCACCAGCCCCTCGTCGTCACTCTCGGCCATGACGCGGATCACGGGCTCGGTCCCCGATTCCCGGATCACCAGCCGGCCGGTGCTGCCGAGCCGCGCC
>DASZTU010000206.1:0-2898 GCA_035547975.1 Devosiaceae bacterium
TATTCGGGCCACTCGAAGCAGATGGCGGGGTCACGGATCGGTACCTGGTCCGCGTCGAGCAGCAGCACCTCGGCGAACCGCGAATGCAGCATGGCGAATGGTTTGAGCTGCCAACCGTCCCGGACGCTTGCCCCTGTCTCAGCGACGAGCGGCCCGGCGTCCACGACCGTCGCCCCGAGTTCGCCCAGAAGAGCGGCCATCGAGGGCGACATCTCCGCCGCGCCCAGGTGCCAGACCTCGATCGGCAAGGCGCAGCCCAGTGTGTCGCGGAGCACCGAGACCAGCACGTAGGCGTTGGTGAAGACAGTTGCGCCGCCGGCCGCGATGACGATGCCTCGTCCGGAGAACCGCTCGGCGGAAAAGTCCGGCTGCCAGCGGCGGAGCGTCTCCGCCAGCTCGCCCAGCCTGCCGATCTCGTCTTCCGAGAGTTTTCGCGCCATCGCTCTTCTATGCCCGCCCGCTCAGGCCGCGGCAAGCGACGGCCAGGTTGAAGAAGCTGGACTTCGCGGGGTCGTTGCGCTCCCCTCAGGCGAAACCGAGGTTGCCGATGGCCGACACCGACGACTTGCCCTACGTGCTGGTGCTCACGCCGATGAAGGACTCAGCGCGCTTCCTGCCGCGCTATGCAGAGCTCCTCGAACGGCTCGACTGGCCGCGGGAGCGCCTCTCGATCGGCATACTCGAAGGCGACAGCCGGGATGGAACGGCCGAACGTTTGGCAGGGCTGCGCCCCCGCCTCGAGGGACGCGCCCGTCGCCTGACCCTCCTCTCACGGGATTTCGGGTTCCGCATGCCCGCGGGAGTGCCGCGCTGGGCCCCGGCCTTCCAGCTGGCGCGGCGAACCGTCCTGGCCCGGGCCCGAAACCATCTGCTGTTCCGCGCCCTCGACGACGAGGACTGGGTGCTCTGGATCGATGCCGACCTCGCCGACTACCCGGCGGACGTGCTCAGGCGCCTCATCGGCTCGGGGCACGATCTCGTCATGCCGCGCTGCGTGGTGACGCCGGGGGGCCGCGCTTTCGACGCCAACGCCTGGGGGGCCAAAGGCGCGGTCGATTTCAACCACACCGGCGGGCAGAGCCGTATCCGGCTCGACTCCATGGGCGGCACGATGCTGCTCGTCAAAGCCGACCTCCACCGGGATGGCCTCGTCTTCCCCTGCTTTCGATATGGCGTCGAAAGTCCGCGCATCCGCGACCGGCATCCGGTGTGGGGCAAGGGCGAAGTCGAGACGGAGGGCCTCGGCATCATGGCGACCGACATGGGCGTCCAGGGCTGGGGTCTTTGCGACCTCGAGATCGTCCATGGCGCGGATTGACCCGCCGGAAGCGGGCCCCCTGCCCGCCCGTCGAAAATCCCCCGCCTCCCCCCGCGGCGATGAACCACTCGGGGGCAGCGGAGTTATGGGCCCATAAGCACAATTTGGGTCCACCGAGGTGAGACGATGCACAACCGAGTGAACACTGGCGCCCGGCAATGGGCGCGCGCCCTGGGCTGGTTCTCGCTGGCGCTGGGCGCCGCCGAACTCATTGCGCCGGGCTCTATCAAGCGGCAGGTCGGGATGATCGGCCCCAAGGCGGTGCTGCAGGCCTATGGCGTGCGCGAAATCGGCACGGGCCTCGCCATCCTCGCCTCCGAGCGGCCGGTCAGCATGGTCTGGGGGCGCGTCGCGGGCGATCTCCTCGATCTGGTGACGGCCGCCCCGGTGCTGCGGCCCGGCAACCCGCGGCGCGTCGAAGGCGGCGGCGCCTTCGCGTTCCTCCTGCTCGCGACCGCCCTCGATCTCGCCGTGGCCCTCCAGGGCGACGAGAAACCCGTCCCGGCGCCGCTGCGCTCCGGCGTCCGGCTCAACATGCGTCCCGCCGATCTCGCCGATGGCGCCGCACCGGCAAACCGGCTGCCACCCGCCGGGGCGTCGTCGGGGCTGGCCGCGACCGCGGGATAGCGGCGCGGCCAAGAGCCGCGCCGCCACAATACTGTCGCGCTTCCCGGAGCTGCCGCCCGTGGCCGGCGTGTCAGTCGCGCACCGTGATGGAAATGAAGACGGCCGTCTTGTCGTTGAGGGTCAGCCGCTCGACCTGAAGTTCGAGGGATACTCCCAGTTCTTCCGCCCGGGTCAGGGCGGCTGCCAGTTCGTCCGCGGTGTTCTTCACGGCAACAATGGCGCTGGCGCGGTCCTGCTGCAACCGGGCCGCCAGGCGTCCTACATCAGGCAAGTCTCCCAACCTTCCGCTCCAGCCGGCTATCGACCTCCGACGAATAAGGGGCCGGGGCCCGAGGTTCAACCGATTGTCGCAATGTGCGACAAAACCCGGGCCTCCAGACAGGCAAGCACGCGCGGCGTGATGCGCAGCCGGGAACACCGCCGCCCTCCGCATCGTTTGAGCGGGGGAGGACGAACATGCCCGGTCGCGCCATCTGGAAAGGCAGCATCAAGATTGCGGAGCTGGTTTGCCCCGTGGCGATGTACACGGCGGCCTCCAGTGCGGAGCGCGTCGCGTTCCACACCCTCAACCGGAAAACCGGCCACCGGGTGCACCGGCAATATGTCGACGAGCGCACCGACAAGCCCGTACCCAGCGAGGACCAGGTCAAGGGCTACGAGACGGGCGACGGCAAGTACGTGCTCCTCGAGCCGGAGGAGATCGCCGCGGCGGTGCCGCGCAGCGACAAGACGCTCACGGTGGATACCTTCATCGGCTGCGCCAGTGTCGACGACACCTATTTCGACAAGCCTTATTACCTCCTGCCGAGTTCGCCGGTCGCCGAGGAGGCGTTCGCGCTGATCCGCGAAGGGCTGCGGACGAAAAAGGTTGCGGCGATCGCCCATGCGGTCTTGTTCCGCCGCCTGCGCCCCGTTCTCATCCGCGCGCACCGCCAGGGGCTTATCGCGACCAC
>DASZTU010000207.1:0-9197 GCA_035547975.1 Devosiaceae bacterium
GGCGCGCTATTCAGCCATCAAGGTCGATTGGGTGCGGCTCATGACCTACGTGCTGCAGGGCCTCCTCGTCGGGGTGGGCACGCTGCTCTACGTGCCGCGCTTCGGCTCGGCCAACAGCGCGACGGCCGTCTCCTGGGAACTCGAGGCGATTGCCGCCGTGATCATCGGCGGCACCATGCTCAAGGGGGGCTACGGGCGCATCTGGGGCACGGTGGTGGGCATCATCATTCTCGAGCTCATCGGCAACATCCTCAACCTGCAAAGCCTCATCAGCCCCTATCTCAACCAGGCGTTCCAGGGCGTCATCATCATCATCGCCGTGCTGCTGCAACGTTCGCGGCGGCCGGCGGGATAAGCCTCGCCGGCTTCGGCCGGCACCTTGCGTTTCAGCCAACCGCCCCCTGAGGGCGTTTTTCGGGAGGAGTGATAAAAGTGAAGTTGTTCAAGACACTGACCGCGACGGCAATTGTCGTCGGCTCGCTGGCGCTGGCCGGCACCGGCATTGCCCAGGACAAGACCTATACGATCGGCGTCTCCGTGCCGACGGCCGACCACGGCTGGACCGGCGGCGTCGACTTCTTTGCCCAGCAGGCCGTCGACCGCCTGTCGAAGACCTACCCCAGCCTCAAATTCGTGCTGGCGACCGCGCCCGATTCCAACAAGCAGGCCGCCGATCTCGAGGACATGGTGACGACCCGCAACATCGATGCGCTGGTCATCCTGCCCGGCGATCCGGACGCCATGACCGCCTCGATCAAGAAGGTGAAGGACGCCGGCAAGTGGGTGACGGTGGTTGACCGGCAGCTCAGCCAGTCGGGCATCGAAGACCTCTATGTCGCCGGCGACAATCCGGGCCTCGGCGCCACGACCGCCGAGTACTTCAAGAAGGCGATGCCCAATGGCGGCAACATCGTCGTGCTGCGCGGCCTGCCGATCCCGATCGACAAGCAGCGCGTCGACGCCTTCATGGACGGCATCAAGGACACCAAGATCAACGTGCTCGCCAGCCAGTTCGCCAACTGGAACCGCGACGACGGCTACAAGGTGATGCAGGACTTCCTGACCAAGTATCCCAACATCGACGCGGTCTGGGCGCAGGATGACGACACCCTCGTCGGCGCGCTCAAGGCGATCAAGGAGGCGGGGCGCCAGGACAAGATCTGGGCCGTCGGCGGCGCCGGCATGAACCAGATCGTCAAGATGGTCGAGTCCGGCTCGACCCAGGTGCCGGTCGACGTGAGCTACAACCCCAACATGGTGGCGACCGCCATCGATCTCACGGCGCTCAAGTACGTCGCCGGTGCCCAGGTCAACGGCCGCTTCATCATCGATTCGACCTTGATCACCAAGGACAACGCCAAGGACTTCGACTACCCCAACACGCCGTTCTGATCGGCTTGGCCCGGGGCGCTCGCCGCCCCGGGCACCTTGACTCCCCCGCGCCGGGGCCCCCGTCAATATCCGCGGTTTTGATCTATATCGCCTGCCTTGATCCGTTCGCCGGACTAGGGCTATGTGTCCGCCCGACGAAAGCGCCGCATGCGCGGGCGCAGCAGGGACGGGTACTTTGCCATGACGGACGGAAAGACGCTGCATCCGCGGCCGCGGCTGACGCGTGAGCGCTGGATCGATCTCAGCGGCCCCTGGGGCTTCTGCTACGACGACGGCGACGAGGGACTGGACCAGAACTGGTACCGCGACGCGCAGCGTTTCGACCGCACCATCACCGTGCCGTTCTGCCCCGAATCCGAGCTTTCGGGCATCAACGACAAGACCTACCACCCCTATCTCTGGTACCGCAAAACCTTCACCGAGCGCCCGCCCGAGGGCGGCCGGCTGCTGCTGCATTTCGGCGCCGTCGACTACAAGGCGCGCGTCTGGGTCAACGGCCAGCTGGTCGCAACCCACACCGGCGGACATTCGCCCTTTTCGGCCGACATCACCGCGGCCCTGACCAGCGAGGGCGAGCAGGTGATCGTGGTCCGCGCCGAGGACCAGCCGCTCGACATGTCGCAGCCGCGCGGCAAGCAGGACTGGCAGCGCGAGCCGCACGCCATCTGGTATCACCGCACGTCCGGCATCTGGCAGCCGGTCTGGCTCGAGCCGGTTGGCGACGTCCACATCGAAAAATTCCACCTCACGCCCGATCTCGCGCGTTCGACCGTGACCGTCGAGGCGACGCTCAATCGTCCCCTCCGGACGGCCGGCTGGCTCGCCATCACCTTCTCGAAGGACGGCCAGGCGCTCGCCGCCCAGCAGGCCCGGATCACCGACCGGACTTTCCGGACCGTCATCCACATTCCCGCCGCCGAGCACGGCGTCGACCGCAACGGGCTCTACTGGACGCCGGAGACGCCCAATCTCGTCGATGTCTCGGCGGCGCTGATCTCGGAATCCGGCGAGCAGGTCGACCGGATCGATTCCTATTTCGGTTTCCGTTCCGTCGGCTTCGACCGCGGCCGGTTCCTGCTCAACGACAAGCCGACCTTCGTCCGCTCCGTGCTCGAGCAGGGTTTCTGGCCTCAGTCGCACCTTACGGCCCCCTCGCCGGAAGCGCTGCGCCGCGAGGTCGAGCTCATCAAGTCGCTCGGCTTCAACGCCGCCCGCATCCACCAGAAGGTCGAAGACCCGCGCTTCCTCTACTGGTGCGACAAGCTGGGGCTGATGCTCTGGGGCGAAATGGCCGCGGCCTATGATTTTTCGCCGGGCCTCGTCGACGCCTTCACCCGCGAGTGGCTCGAAGTGGTCGACCGCGACCGCTCGAACCCCTCGATCGTCACCTGGGTGCCGCTCAACGAGAGCTGGGGCGTCCCCGACATCGCCCAGGTCGAGGCGCAGCGCGATTTCGCCAGCGCCCTCTACCACCTGACCAAGGCGCTCGACCCGAGCCGCCCGGTGATCTCCAATGACGGCTGGGAGCACACCAGGAGCGACATCATCGGCATCCACGACTACACGCAGTTCCCGGCGCAGCTCGAGGGCCGCTACATGACCCCCGAGCAGGTCGAAAAGACCCTCGCCGGCCCCGGCCCGCAGCGCAAGCGCCTGCTGCTCGAGCCCGGCGACCGCCGCGGACAGCCGGTGATGATCACCGAATTCGGCGGCCTTTCCTTCCACCCGGCGACGGGCGAGCCCTGGTTCGGCTACGCCACGGCGACGACCGAAGAGGAATACCTCGCCATGGTCGAGGGCCTCTTCGACGCCATCCACAAGAGCCCGGAGCTCGCCGGCTTCTGCTACACGCAGATCACCGATACGCTCCAGGAGAAGAACGGCCTCTTCAACGAGCGGCGCGAACCGAAGCTGCCGGTCGAAAAGCTTTTCGAGATCATCACCCGGCCCTCGATGGCCATCCCGACCGAGGCACTCGACGCCGCGCGGCGCAAAGCGATCAAGGATTCCGCCGGCGGCCCGCCAAAACAACCGGTGAGCGCGATAGGCGAGTAGGGGGTCCTCTGACCCCGGGGGGCCGGGCCATGACGATGATCAGGCCCGGACCTCGCCCTTCGACAGGCTCAGGGTGAGGTCCTTGTTGGGCGGGTCCCTTGTGGGTGGGAGCCTTCTCAGTACCCTGAGGTCCGCTTCATCCCCACCCTCATGGTGAGTTTGTCGAACCATGGGCCGGTTGCACCGGGTACTCGTGCTCCAGCGTGCGCCGCCAAAGCCGGGTAAAATAGCCCAAGGGCCGGCCCCAAGCCCCCCTCGATCGGGCGGCCTCCTCCCCCTGCCAGTTGGCAGGGCGGCAAAACGCGCCTAAATCCCCGGCACGAGGAACCTTCCCCAAGAGAGCCCCATGCCCATTTCCGACGCCTTTGAACTATTGCGGGACGAACAGATCGCCGAAGTCAGTTCGCGGGCGCGGCTCTATCGCCACCGGAAGACCGGCGCCGAAATCCTGACCCTCGCCAACGACGATGAGAACAAGGTCTTCGGCATCACCTTCAGGACGCCGCCCGAGGATTCGACCGGCGTCGCGCACATTCTCGAGCACTCGGTGCTCTGCGGCAGCCGCAAATATCCGGTCAAGGAGCCGTTCGTGGAGCTCCTCAAGGGTTCGCTCCACACCTTCCTCAACGCCATGACCTTTCCGGACAAGACCGTCTATCCGGTGGCCTCCCAGAACCTCAAGGACTTCTACAACCTCGTAGATGTCTATCTCGATGCGGTGCTGTTTCCGCTGATCAGCGAGAACACCTTCCGCCAGGAAGGCTGGCACTACGAGCTCGACTCGACCCAGGCGCCCCTCAGCTACAAGGGTGTCGTCTTCAACGAGATGAAGGGGGCTTATTCCTCGCCCGCCGCGGTCCTCGGCAAGACCGTGCAGATGACGCTCTACCCCGACAACACCTATGGCGTGAACTCGGGCGGCGATCCGGCCAAGATCCCCGACCTCACCTACGGCTACTTCAAGAATTTCCACGACCGCTTCTATCATCCCTCGAACGCCCGCATCGTCTTCTACGGCGACGATCCGGAAGAGATGCGCCTCGAAAAGCTCGAGGAATTTCTGGGGCAGTTCGACGCGCTCAAGGTCGATTCGTCGATTTCGATGCAGCCGAAATTCGCCGCGCCCAGGCAGATCCGGAGCACCTACGCCGCGGGGCCGGACGAGGCGCAAAAGCCCAACAGCGCCATGGTCTCGGTCAACTGGATGATCGACCCCATGGCCGACCAGGAAACGGCGATCATCCTGTCGCTGCTGGATTTCTGCCTCGTCGGGACATCCGCCTCGCCGCTGCGCAAGGCGCTGACGGATTCGGGGCTCGGCGAGGGCCTGACCGGCTCCGGCATCGCCGACGACTACCTGCAACCCATGTTCTCGGTCGGCCTCAAGGGGATCGAGCCCCAGAATGCCGGCAAGGTCGAAGCGCTCGTCCTCGAAACGCTCGAAGCCCTCGCGCGCGACGGCATCGACCGGGAAACCGTCGAGGCCGGCGTCAACACGCTCGAGTTCCAGCTCAGGGAAAACAACACCGGCTCTTTCCCGCGCGGCATCGCCCTGATCTTCCGCGCCATGCGCACGTGGCTCCACGACGGCGATCCGCTCGAGCCGCTCTATTTCGAGGCTGCCCTCACGCGGGTGAAGGAGCGGCTGGCTTCCGGCGAACGCGTGTTCGAGTCGCTGATCCGCAGCCAGCTGCTCGACAACCCGCACCGCACGACCGTGCTCCTCACCGCCGACCCCGAACAGGCCGCACGCGAAAACGCCGACGAGCGGGCGCGGCTCGATGCCGCGCGCGCCAAGATGAGCGATGAGGACGTCGCCGAACTGATGGCCGAGGTCCGGCTTTTGAGGGCGCGTCAGGAGGAGGCCGACCCGCCCGAAGAGCTCGCCAAGATTCCGACCCTCCACCTCGCCGACCTGCCGCGCAGCGAAAAGACGATTCCGAGCGAGGAATCGACGCTCGGGACGACGCGCACCCTGTTCCACGACCTCAAGACCTCGGGGGTCATCTATCTCGACCTCGGCTTCGACCTCCACGGGCTCGATCCGGCGCTGCTGCAATACGTGCCGATCTTCTCCCGGGCCCTGACGCAGACCGGCACGGCCAAGGAAGACTTCGTGTCCCTCAGCCAGCGTATCGGCCGCTCTACCGGCGGCATCGGCGTTGGCCGCCACGTCTCGGGCACCTTCCGGCCGGGCGAAACTGCGGCCTGGCTGTTCCTGCGCGGCAAGGCGGTCCCCGACAAGGTCGAGGAGCTTCTCGACATCGCGGCCGACGTGCTGCTGACGCCGCGCCTCGACAACAGGGAGCGCATCCGCCAGATGGTGCTCGAGGAGAAGGCCGGCTTCGAGAGCCGGCTTGCGGGCATGGGCAACTCGCTGGCCGGCATGCGGGTGAAAGCCAACCTTTCGGAAGCCGACTGGGTTGTCGAGCAGCTTTCGGGCGTCTCCTACCTGTTCTTCCTGAGGCGTCTCGCGGCCGAGATCGACAGCGATTTCGATGCCGTGGCGGCAAAGCTCGAGTCGATCCGCCAGGCGGTGGTCAACCGCGCCGCCGCCGTCGCCAATGTCACGACGGATGGGGCGGCGTGGGAGAAGTTCCGCCCACAATTGTCGGCCTTCCTCGACCGCCTGCCGAGCCGCCCGAAGGTCGTGACGCCCTGGCCGGTGCCCGCCCAACCCATCGCCGAGGGTCTCACCATGCCGGCGCAGGTCAATTTCGTCGCCAAGGGCGCCAATATCCGCAAGCTCGGCTATGAGCCGAGCGGCGCAACGGCCGTCGCCATGACGTTGCTCAACACCGCCTATCTCTGGGACAAGGTGCGCGTCCAGGGCGGCGCCTACGGCTCCGGCACCGGCTTCACCGAGGTCACGGGGAGTTTCATCTTCACCTCCTACCGCGACCCCAACCTGCTGCAGACGCTCGACACCTACGACCAGGCGGCGGGTTTCCTGCGGCGCGAGTTCGGCGAAGCCGACCTTTCGCGCGCCATCATCGGCGTCATCGGCCGCATGGACGCCTACCAGCTGCCGGACGCCAAGGGCTATACCTCGCTCATCCAGACGCTGATCGGCGACACGGCGGCGCACCGCCAGCAGCGCCGGGACGAGGTGCTGGGCGCCAAGGTCGCCGACTTCCGCCCTCTCGCCGACGTGCTGGCCGAAGTCGCCAAAGTCGGGCAGGTCGCGGTGCTCGGTTCGGAAGCCGCCATCAAGGCGGCGAACGACGAGCGCGGCAACTTCCTCAAGGTGACCCGCGTCCTCTAGGGGCGTCCGCGAGCCTCTGAAGAATGGCCGGCGGTGGCGCGCCACCGCCGGCCGGGACGCCGTCAGTTCGCCGGTGTCAATACCTCGGTGCCCTGGCCCTTTTGACCCTCGATGGTCCAGATGCCGTCGAGCGTGCCGTCGTCATGGACGCTGTAGAGCGCCAGGCCCACGTCGCTGCCGAGCGCGTACGCCGCGGCGAACACGTCCCCCGAGAGCATGCAGATGCCGCTCGAGGAGCTGTCGCCCGTCTTCCAGGCGATCTGGCAGCTCGCCTCGCCGCCGCTGATGGTCGCCGTTCCCTTGTAGTGGCTGCCGTCGAAATTGGTGCCATAGACGTCGTAAGTGCCGCCGACATCGGCCGCCTGCGCGGCGCCGCCCGCCAGCACCGCGGCGAACAGCATCGCCGCGGCCAAACCGATACGCTTCATGATGGCCCTCCCAGCCCGGGTGAAAATCACCCAGGCGCCGAGGGTAAAGGCGGGCGCGAAGGGCGGCAATCGGGGCTCTGATGGCGGAAGTTCAATTCCGTGCTTGCGCGTGCTAGGCAGGGGCGCGAAGGGAGACGCATCATGCCGCAGACGGGCGCCATCCGCATCGGCATCGCCGGATGGAATTTTGCCGACTGGCGCGGCCCCTTCTACCCCAAGGGATTGCCGCAGAAACAGGAGCTCGCCTTCGCGAGCCGGGCGCTCGGCGCGATCGAGATCAACTCGACCTTCTATGGCCACCAGAAGGCCGAAAGCTTCGCCGCCTGGGCCGCCGAAACCCCCGCCGGCTTTCGCTTCTCGGTGAAGGGGCACCAGGGCATCACGCACATCAAGCGGCTGAAGGACGTCCGGGAACCGCTCTGCTTCTTCTTCGGCTCGGGCGTGCTCAACCTGCGGGAGCGCCTCGGGCCGTTCGTCTGGCAGCTGCCACCCAACTTCGCCTTCAACGCCGAGCGGCTCGAGGCGTTCTTTGCCCTGCTGCCGCAAACGCCGGCGGCCCTCAGGGAAATGGCCGGCGAGGCGCGCAGCGACACCCGCACCCTCGTTGCCGATGTGGAAGGCATCGCGACCGTGCGCCACGCCATCGAGGTGCGGCACAAGAGCTTTGGCGATCCGGCTTTCGTGGCCCTGCTGGAGAAATACAACATCGCGCTCGTTACCGCCGATACGGCGGAATGGCCCTATATGGATGTGACCGCGGACTTCGCCTATCTGAGGCTGCAGGGCGCGCCCGGTGCCGACCACTATGCCGAAGCCGACCTTGACCGCTGGGCGGCGCGCCTCAAGGCGTTGGCCGAAGGCGCGGCATTGCCGGAAGGCACCTTCATCGGCGAGCCGGCGGGGGACGGGCGGCCCCGCGACGTCTTTGCCTACTTCGTTTCGACCGACAAGGTTCACGCCCCCGCCAACGCGACCGCGGTGATGCGGCGCCTCGGCATCGAGCCGCCCCAATAAGGACCCCCCGATAACGCAGTGTTCATCGCCGCCCGGCCCGAAACGGCCCTCAGCCGATTGACGGCGGACCGCCTCGCGACTACGCGCCTGCCATCGGCCAACCGGAAGTGATCCCGATGCCCGCATCGCTGTTCACCGCGCTCGACAAGAAAGCCGCCTGGCTCGCCTTCCTGCTCGGCCTCGCCACCATCCTCGGCGCCTGGGCCTCCCAGCTCTGGGGCGGGCTTGTCCCGTGCGAGCTCTGCCTCGGCGAGCGCGTCCCCTACTACTGGGGGCTGCCGCTGCTCCTCGTTATCCTCATCCTCTGGAATCGCCTGCCGCTGACCGTCTGGTATATCGGGATGGTGGTGGTCGCCGCGATCTTCGTCTGGAGCGTCTATCTCGGCGTCTTCCACGCCGGCGTGGAATGGAAGTTCTGGCCCGGACCCACGGCCTGCACGGGCAATGGCGATCAGCTCAACCTGAACCAGCTGAACGATCTCAACGCGGTCAAAATCGTCCAGTGCGACCAGGTGCAATGGCGCGATCCCGTCCTGCAGCTGAGCCTTGCCGCCTGGAACGCCATTCTGTCGCTGGTTATCGTCGTGCTGCTCGTCGTCGCCATGGCCGACCAGTACCGGCGGGGCGGGCGCCGGGCGGTCGCCGCCTAGCTCTCGTCTGCTTCGGGGAGCAAACGGGCAACGTCGCGCGCGCTGTGAACGATGCGAAGTACGTCGACGCGGTCGTCCGTCACCCTGAAATAGACGTTGTAAGCGCCGACGACCCGTCGGCGGATACCCGCAGCCCGATACCTGTTGAGCAACGCGTATTGAAGCGCGCCGACCCCCAAGTCACCGATCGCATGCTCCAGCAGGGCGCCCACCTTGACGGCGGATGGAACGCTCTGGCTGGCAACGTAAGACACGATGGAGCGCAGGTCTTCCTGCGCCTGGGGTTGGATAAAGACGCGTCGCTTCACGCATTCAGCCCCCTCAAGAGCGCGTAGTCGCCTTCAGATCGCTGAAGACCTCGTCTGCGGGACGCCCGCGCCCGGCGTCGGCATC
>DASZTU010000208.1:0-3689 GCA_035547975.1 Devosiaceae bacterium
GAGGAACGGGGCGGTATTGAGGATCGAGACGACCCCCTTGTCGCGCGCCAAATCGAGGGCCCGATCGGTCGCCGCCTGGGCGATCTCCTGCTGGAGGAGGAGGATGTCGCCGGCCCGCATGTCGGCAAGGGCCCGGTCGGCATCGGCGGGCGTAAGCGCGGCATTGGCCCCCGGCAATACCGCGATCGCGTTCTCGCCTTTGGCGTCGACGAAGATCATGGCGATCGAGGTGATGGTATTGAGGCGCTGGAGGCCCGAGAGGTCGACCCCGCCTTCGGTCAGGAGCCTGATCGCCTCGCGCCCATAGGCGTCCTCCCCGATCGCCCCCACATGGCGGACGGGCGCACCGGCTCGCCTCGCGGCGAGGGCCTGGTTGGCGCCCTTGTTACCCGGCGCGGTCGAAAACGTCCCTCCCAGCACGGTTTCACCCGGCCCCGGCAGCCGCGGCACGGTGCCCGTCATATCGAGCCCCACGGAGCCGAAAACGGTGATCATCCCTCTCCCCCTTGTCGCTTTTTCGGGCGCGCGCCCGAAGGCCCACTTACAGTGCGACCGCCCTCACGATGGTGTTCCAATTGCGGTTCGTCCACAAAATCCGTTTGCCGAAGGGCTTCCAGATCACGTTCTGAGTATCGGCGGTAAAGCGACCGTCGGCCTTGCGATAGGTCACGTGAAAAATTTCCCGTGGCGTGACCCGCACCACCTCGAAATCCCCCGGCGCCCCACAGGGCAGGCCGAGACGTTGCGCCTCGGGGGTGGCGAACAGGGTGACGTAAAGCTTTTGCTCGTCGGTTTCGGTCAAATCGCCAAAGGGGTCGGATTCGACCATTTCGGCCAGCTCGTTCCGGGTGCGCAGCACGGTGCCGATGTCGAAGCCAAAGCGCTCCTCGAGCCCTCGCTCGATGCGCGCCCCGAGCTCCGGCTCAAAATCCGCCTCGAAGCGGACATTGCCGCTGGCGATCAGCGTCCGAACGCCGGCAAAGCCCATGGCCTCGAACGCCGCGACGAGATCGGCGCTCCGGACCGTTCGCTTGCCGAGATTGACGCCGCGCAGGAACGCGAAAACTTCCGTCATCGCGGCTCGCCCTTTTGCCGCGCCGCCGCCCGGCCATTGGGATAGAGCGTTTCGCCGCGCGCCAGCATGTCGACGAACTCGGCGATCTTCCTCGCCCGGCCGGCCGCCGTCTTCAGGTTGTTGACGCGGAAGGCGAGCGCGAAGAGGTTCTGCCGGTTCAGCGTCTCGAACGTCGCCTGGGCGGCCGGGTTGGCGGCGATCGCGGCGAGGAGATCGTCGGGCACCTGCATGTCACGGCCGGCGGCGTAGGCGCGCTCCCAGCGACCATCGGCCCTGGCCGCATCCACCTGTGCCTGGCCGAAAGGCGTCATGCGGCCTTGGGCGGTGAGCCGCTCGACATGGGCGATGTTGCGCTGCGACCAGATGCTGCGGGGGCCCCGTGGCGTGAAGCGCTGCAGGAACGAAGTCTCATCGAAGGGTTTCTTCTGGCCGTCGATCCACCCCCAGCAGAGCGCGACGTCGAGCGCTTCGGCATAGGTGACGCTGGGGAGGCCCGACCCCTTCTTGTGCAGCTTGAGCCAGAGCTCGGGCGCCGAGGCGTGATTTGCGGCGAGCCAGCGCTCAAAGCTCGGCGCATCCGGAAAGCTCAGGATGCGGTCGGGATGGGGCTGGACAGTCGGCATCAGTCGGCGTCCGTCCTGTCGAGGATGGCTGCGAGCGTCTCATCGAGGCCGTCGAGGCCGGCAAGGTCGACACCGAAGGTTTCCGCCAGCACCTCGCGGAGCCCCGCGACCGATCCGATCTCGCGGGCCTCACCGGCCTCCGCCGTATCGGTCCGGAGGCGGCCGTTGAACAGCTGCCAACGGCCGCGCGGGTTCGTCCGCTCGACGAGGAGGTTGCGCCTCAGGAACCATTGCGGGTCGGCGTTGAGTTCATCGCTCGCGGCGGCACAGCTGCCGGCATCGACTTCTTCGAGCGAAAATTCGTAGAGCCGGCGCCACTCGCCGCCATGGCGGCGGAACTCGAGCAGCATGGCCGGTCCCTCGCCCGAAAGCCGATAGGTGCCGAGGAGCGCCTCCTGCTCTCCCGGGCGCAGGCGCAGCGGCGCCGTCTGCAGCGGTCCGCTGAACCCGACATCGGCGAGATAGTTGGTGCCGTCCACGTCGACCGTCACCAGCATGTGGTCGGGCCGCGACCTGGCCCCGCCGCTGCCGCCCGACAGCACGCGCGCCAGGTGCCCCCGCGACTCAAATCCGAGCTCGCGCAGGACGCGCAGGAACAGCATGTTGAGCTCGAAGCAGTACCCGCCCCGCCGGCCCCCGAGCAGCTTGCGGTCGAGGCTCGCCTGGTCGAGCAGCACGGGCCGGCCGAGCAGCCCATCGAGATTTTCGAACGGGATGGCCGCGGGCTGCAGGGCGTGCAGCGCCGCCAGCGTTTCCGCCGTTGGCGCGATCGAGCCGGCAAAGCCGATCCGCTCGAAATAGGCGTTGAGCCTTACCTCTTCGCTCACGGCGCCTCACCTCGAACCCGCCGGCCGGCACGACCGGGCGGGCACTATGCCGGGACCGATGCGATTTGTCACGCCGCCGCGCGCGCCGCCGCAATGGTCCGGCGGACGGCCTCCCGGTCGGTGGTCGTGAGCTCGAATTCGCGCTCGATCGCCGTGCCGCCCATGCCGACATGCTCGTTGCGGAACAGCATCGGGCTCTTGCCGGTGACGAGGGCGGCGAAGTGGAGTTCGTCCGCGCCGGTCGCATCGCGAACCTCGGCGATGTTGGTGGCATCGAGCGCGCCGCAGGCCATGACGAGCAGCCGGCCATCGGCCACGGCGACGGTCTCGCGGAGGATATCGGCCCCTTCCACCGCCGTGTCGCGCTGGCCGCTGGTCAGCACGCGGTCGACGCCCGAGCGCACCAGTGCCTCGACCGCTTCGCGGTGGTCGCGCGTCATGTCAAAGGCGCGGTGGCAGGTGGTCGCCATCGGCTTGGCGGCCGCGACCAGTGCCGTCATGCGCTCCTCGTCGATGCGGCCGTCGGCGGTGAGGCAACCGAAGACCACGCCCGCCACGCCCAGCGCGCGGAGCGCCTTCACATCCTCGAGCATCGTCTGGAACTCGAGCGGGCTATAGAGGAAATCGCCGCCGCGCGGCCGGACGATGACGTGAAACGGAATACGCGCGACCCGGAGCGCTTCGCGCACGGTGCCGAGGCTCGGTGTCAAACCACCTTCGAGCAGGCTCGCGCAGAGCTCGACGCGATCGGCGCCGGCGTCCTGGGCGGCGACCAGCCCGTCGATCCCCTCGACGCACACTTCAATCCTGAGCGGCACGCGACGCATTCTATTCCCCCGCGTTTTTTGCGCCGCTGATGTCGCAGCGCCGGCGCGGCAATGCAAGAGGCGCGTGACCGGCGGCCCCCTAAGGGTTTCTACGAGGGTCGCGGTTGAGGCGCGGGTGAGCCGTCGCCCTCCATGCTCGCAGCTTCAATGAGTCGCTCACCTTTGGCTAAGCTAGCGACTCTCCATTCCCGTTCTGCCGCAATCCCGCCGCAATCCTCAGCTAACCGCGTGCCCAAGACTCCAGGAATATCTCTTCGGGCGGCCGAAACCCTTCCCCCGTCCCCGCCATGGCACGACACCCGGCACACCACCGCAGGCACCCGCCGGCAGGGCGGAG
>DASZTU010000209.1:0-5508 GCA_035547975.1 Devosiaceae bacterium
ATCCTCGGGGGCCTGCTGCTCCAGGCCGCCGGCATCTACAGCTACATCTATGTGAGCCAACTCGAGCACTTTTACCTCCTCGCGCTGGTCCTCGGCATGGCCTATGGCGGGGTGATGCCGCTCTATGCCGTGCTGGCCCGCGACTATTTCGACCAGAAGGTGATGGGGACCGTCCTGGGCGCGGCGACGATGACCTCGAGCATCGGCATGGCGTTCGGCCCGGTGGGCGGCGGCTGGCTCTACGACACGTTCGGCACCTATCACTGGCTCTACATCGCCTCGGCGGCCGTGGGACTGGGCGCCGCCGCCATGGCAACCGCCTTTCCGCCGCCACACCGGCGCCCGCCGCCTGCCCTGCAGCCGGCATAGCCGTCTCAAACGAGGCCCAGGGGAGCCGCGGCGCCCGCCGCCCGGCACCCGGGGCACCTCACCAAGCTGGTGCGGTCACGGTGCCTGCGGCGCGATGCCACGCGCGACGTTTTGCGCTGAAGCCAGCCGCTCTTTCGCAATGATTGCCGGGCATCGGCTACCAAACGGCCGCAATTGCAGGACCGGCCGATTCTTCCTTGCGAAACGAGCACCAAATCTTGACGGAAAAACCCGTGTTCTACGACCCCACCGGCCGCCGGAAGCGGCTGGTGAGCTGGATCGCCTCTGCCGCTGCGGCCATCATCCTGGTGGCGGGCACGGCCTTCGCCATCTGCCTCGGGATCGTCCACCCTCCGACGACGGGCCCGGTCGCCGCCTTGTTCCAGGTGGATAGTCCGCACATGGCGGCGCCGGCGGTGCTTTCGGACGCGAAAAGGCTCGCCGCCGAGCTCCGGGACCGGGAACGCAGCCTCAACCGGACGCCCGTATCCGGCCGGCCGGGCATCGCCGCAAACCGGGGGACGCCCGCCCCGATGCCGAGCCCCACGGGCCGGCCGCTGTCGATCGGCTTTTACGTGAACTGGGACGACAATTCGTATCCGGCGCTCCAGCGTACACTGCCGCGGCTCGACTGGGTCGTTCCGGCGTGGCTCTCGCTGCAAGGGCCCGACATGGGCCTAAAGACCGACGTCGATAACAGAGCGCTCAACCTCATCAACGCCACGCGCCCGGGTATGCCGGTATTGCCGCTGATCCAGAACGCCGTCGATGACAACTGGGACGGCGCCGGGCTCGCAAAACTCCTCGCTGACCCCAGCGCGCGCGGGCAGCGCCTCAAGGAGATCACCAATTTCCTCGTTTCCAACGGCTTTCAGGGCCTGACGGTCGACTTTGAAGAGGTGCCTACGTCCGCCCAGGCCAACCTCAAGACGTTCCTCGGCGAGATGCGTGCGGCGTTCGATCCGCTCCACCTCACGATCGCGCTCGCCGTTCCCTATGACGACAACGACTGGGACTATGCCGGCTACGCCCGGATCGCCGACTATCTCATCCTCATGGCCTACGACCAGCACTGGGCACAGGGCGAGCCGGGCCCCATTGCCGGGCAGGACTGGTTCGAGAAGACGCTCGACCAGCGCATGGCCGACCTCGATCCCGCGCACACGATCGTCGCCATCGGCGGCTATGGGTACGACTGGGTGAAGGGGCAGACCGCCACCGATCTTACCTTTGCCGACGCCCTGCGGGCGGCGCGCGACTCGGAGGCCGATGTCGCGTTCGATGACGATTCCAACAATCCGCACTTCTCCTACGTCGAAGACGATGGGAAGACCCACAACGTCTGGTTCCTCGACGGCGTGACCGCCTACAACGAGATTCATGCCGCCGACATCTACCAGCCGGCGGGGTATGCCGTCTGGCGCCTCGGATCGGAGGACCCCTCGCTCTGGTCGGTGATGGGGCAACCCTACGGCGCCCCGGCACCCGACGGGCTCAAGACCATCGCGGCGGACGACGATGTCGACTTCGAGGGCAACGGCGAAATCCTGCGCGTCGGGGCCCGGCCGGCGCCGGGAGCGCGCGATGTCGAGATCGATCCCAACACGGGCGACATCGATGACGAAAGCTACACGGCGCTGCCGAGCTCCTATGTGGTCAAGGGCATCGGAAGCGCGGCGGGGAAGATCGCCCTCACCTTCGACGATGGTCCGGACGCGACCTGGACGCCGCAGATCCTCGACGTCCTCAAGCGGAAAAATGCCGTCGCGACCTTCTTCGTGATCGGCGAGAACGCCGCCGCCAATCCCGAACTCGTCCGCGAGATCGTCGACGACGGCAACGAGGTGGGCAATCACAGCTACACGCACCCCAACATCGCCAACATTCCGGAGGCGGTCGCCAAGCTCGAGATCAATGCCACGCAGCGTTTGTTCGAGGCGATCACCGGACGGTCGATGCGCCTCTTCCGGCCGCCCTATCTCGGCGACAGCGAACCGACGACGAGGGCGGAGGTGCAGCCGATCGACCTCGCCCAGTCGATGGGCTACCTGACGGTCGGACTGAAGGTCGATCCGGATGACTGGATGCGGCCGGGAACGGATGCGATCGTCAGGCGCGTGCTCGACCAGGTCTCCGATCCCGACCCGGCCCAGCGCGGGCAAATCGTGCTGCTGCACGATTCCGGCGGGGACCGATCACAGACGGTCGCCGCCCTGCCGCAGATCATCGATGCCCTGCGCGCGCGGGGGTTCCAGCTCGTCACGGTTTCGCAGCTCGCCGGGTTGACGCGCGACCAGGCCATGCCGCCCCTGCCCGCCGGATCGCTTGCCTCCTGGGTCGACGTGCCGGTGTTCATGGCGCTGCGCACAGCTGGCACCACGCTCAGCGGTCTCTTCCTCGCCGCGATCTGGCTCGGCCTCGGCCGGCTCCTGCTTCTCGTCGGGCTCGGGGCGGTCAACCAGCTCCAGGACCGGCGGCGGAAGGTGCCCGAGAGCGTGACCACACCGCTCGTCTCGGTGCTCATTCCCGCGCACAACGAAGCCAAGGTGATTGCCGCATCGATCGACCGCGTGCTGCGCAGCGACTATCCGAAACTCGAGGTGATCGTCATAGACGATGGCTCGACGGACGGGACGTCGGAGGTTGTCCGCAACCGTTTCGACGGGCATCCCCTCGTCCGGCTGTTGAGCATCGCCAATGGCGGCAAGGCCAACGCGCTCAACCGCGGGCTCGCCCTCGCAACCGGCAGCGTGGTCGTCGCCCTCGATGCCGATACCCAGTTCGAGACGGCCACGATCTCGCGGCTCGCCCGATGGTTTGCCGACCCGAAGGTCGGGGCTGTTGCGGGAAACGCGAAGGTCGGCAACCGCACCAATCTCGTCACGCGCTGGCAAGCGCTCGAATATGTCACCGCGCAAAACCTCGAGCGCCGCGCACTGGCGGCGGTCGGGGCGATCACGGTCGTTCCGGGTGCGGTGGGCGCGTGGTCCCGCGACCTGCTCGAGAGGCTCGGCGGCTTTCCGGGCGATACCCTGGCGGAAGACCAGGATCTCACCATTGCGGTGCAGCGCGCCGGCCGACGTGTGGTGTTCGATGCCGATGCCGTGGCCTGGACCGAGGCGCCCGACAGCTTTGGGGGCCTGGCGCGGCAACGCTTCCGCTGGGCCTATGGCACGCTCCAGTGCCTCTGGAAGCACCGTTCGGCGATGCTCAACCCGCGCTATGGCGCGCTCGGGCTCGTGGCGTTCCCGCAGGTCGCGCTGTTCCAGATCCTTCTGGCGCTGGTTTCACCCTTGGTCGACCTGCTGTTCCTCTGGCAGATCGCCTGGTCCGGCATCGACTACTGGCAGCACCGGGACCAGTTCAACCCGGACAGCCTGATGCGCATTGCGGTGTTCTTCGGCCTCTTCATGCTGGTCGACATGGCGGCAGCCGCGATCGGCTTCCTGTTCGAGAAGCGGCCGGATTGGCGGCTGCTGCTCTGGCTGCCGCTGCAGCGCTTCGGCTACCGCCAGCTGATGTACTATGTGGTGGTGAAATCCGTGCTCAAGGCCGTGACGGGCCCGTTCGTCGGCTGGGGCAAGCTCGAGCGCAGCGCCAGCGTTTTTCTGGCGGATGAGCAGGCGGCACGAACGCCCGCCGAATAGCCCGCCGCCGCCGGAAAAAAGCCGGGTCCCGCCCAAAGCGGGACCCGCTCGTTTTTGGGTCAGGCGGCGCGCGCCGGCTTGCTCGGCCGGGCCCACTCGGGCAGCCAATCACCGTGGGCGGCGAGGAGATCGTCGACGAGGTGCCATATCTGGTCGAGATCGAGTTCGGCGGCGGTATGCGGGTCCATCATCGCGGCGTGGTAGATGTGCTCCTTGTTCTCGGTCATCAGCGCCGCAACGGTCAATTCCTGCACATTGATGTTGGTGCGGATGAGCGCCGTCAGTTGCGGCGGCAGGTCACCGATGTGGGTCGGCTGGATGCCCGACGCATCGACGAGGCACGGCACCTCCACCGCGCAGCCCTCGGGAAGCGAGGTGATGAGGCCGGTGTTGCGGACGTTGCCGTAGATAACCGAGGGTTCGCCCGTCCAGACAGAGTTCATGATCGAGGACGCGTATTCCTTGCTCTGCTGCACCTCGATGCGGTTGGCCTTGCGGTATTCCTCGGAGGTCGTCTTCCAGCGCGCGATCTGCTCGATGCAGCGCTTGGGGTCTTCGTCGAGCGGGATGCCGAACTTTTCGATCAGGTCCTCGCGGCCCTCCTTGATGAAATAGGGCGTGTACTCGGCAAAATGCTCCGAGCTCTCGGTGACGAAATAGCCGAGCCGGGTCAGCATCTCGTAGCGCACCTTGTTGGGGCAGCGCGGGTTCCAGCCGGGCTTGGGGGCGCGGCCCTCGCGATAGGCGCGAACGAGGTCGGGGTAGAGGTCGCGGTAGGTGCCGTCGGCCTCACGATGCTCGAACTTGAGGTAGAACGCCATGTGGTTGATGCCGGCGGCGCGGTAGCGGATTTCCTCGTAGGGGATGTCGAGGTCCTTGGCCAATTCCATCGCCGTGCCCTGCACCGAGTGGCAGAGGCCGACCTGCTTGATCGTCGGGTATTTCTGCGCGATCGCCCAGGTGTTGATCGCCATCGGGTTGACGTATTGCAGCATCACCGCCTCGGGGCAGACGGCGAGCATGTCCTCGCAGATCTTCCACAGGTGCGGCACGGTGCGGATGCCGCGCATGATGCCGCCGATGCCGAGCGTATCGGCGATCGTCTGGCGCAGCCCATACTGCTTGGGGATTTCGAAATCGGTGACGGTCGCCGGCTCGTAGCCGCCGATCTGGAAGCAGACGACGACGAAATCAGCCTCGTCGAGCGCCGCACGCTGGTCGGTGAAGGTCTCGACCTTTGCCGGAACGCCGAGCGTCTGGATCAGCTTGTTGGCGATGATGGCGCTTTCTTCGAGGCGCGTCGGGTTGATGTCCATCAGCGCGATGGTCGATCCGGCAAGGGCGGGCCGCTGCAGCACGTCGCCCACGATGTTCTTCATGAAGACCGACGAGCCCGCGCCGATGAACGTGACTTTTGGATGACCAGACATAAGAGCCTCTTGGAACTGGGATCTGCGTGAGTTTCTGGGGTGGGTCATTCCCGCAAGGGCAG
>DASZTU010000210.1:0-11574 GCA_035547975.1 Devosiaceae bacterium
GACCCGCAGTACTTCCACGTCGATCCGGAAGCGGCGAGGCTCGGCCCCTTCGGCGGGCTCGTCGCGTCCGGCTGGCACACCGTTTCCATCGGCCACCGCCTGATGGTCGATGCCATGGCCGCCGAGGCGGACCGCCTGCGGGCCGGTGGCGATGAGCCGGGGGTCGCCGGTCCCTCTCCCGGGGTCAACCGGATGGATTTCAAGCGGCCGGTGCGCCCGGGCGACACCATCACCTATACCTTCACCGTCACGCAGAAGCGGCCGTCGGCCTCGTTGCCCGGCTGGGGCGTGCTGACGAGCACCATCGAGGCGAAAAACCAGGACGGCGAGATCGTCTATCTCGGCGAGCTCGTGAGCTTCACCAAACTGCGCGATTACCGCATGCCGCTCGGCCTCAGGGCGAGCCTGGCCCTCGCCCGGGTGCCGGGGCTGGGGCAGCTGGTCCGCCGCCTCGGCCAGCGCCCTTCGGCCAGCGCCGGGTGAGACCCATCGGCATGAGGTCCCCTCATCGCGATGCGAACGCGGTGTGAGCTGCGGCCCTTTGCCCGCTGCCCGGCGACGTGGCATGAATTGGCCCGCCGCCTGTGCAACAGTTCCGCGTCGCCGAATCAACGAGGCTCGCAATGCGCCTTCTTCCCACCGCCGCCCTGCTGATCGTGGCCCTCGCGGGCCCGGCCGTGGCCCAATCCACCCAGGGCCGGTGGGAATGCCACGGACCGGCCCCCACCGACCCGAGCCAGCCGGCGCCGCACGGGCTCCTCGCGATCTTCGGCCAGAGCTACACCTATGCCTCGGCGACACCCGATGATCCGGTCTCCGGTGGCGGCGGGGTCGAGCAGCAGGAATCGGGCATTGCCTTCACCGATGGGCCGCTCGCCGAGCAGGGCGGGGTCGAGATCGGGCAGATCAACACCGGCGCGGGCACCGTCGCGATGGACCTCAGCGGCCAGAACGGGGTCTTGTTCACTTGCCTTGCCATGTAGCGGTTGTGACTCGGCGGCGCGTGCGCTAGCCCAGCCGCAGTTGCCCGCCCGCGGAATCTCCATGCCCAAGCACAAGATCATTTTCGACACCGATCCGGGGATCGATGACGCCATGGCGTTGCTGCTCCTCGCCCGGCACCCCGATGTCGACCTCCTTGCCATAACCACGGTGTTCGGCAATGGCGGCATCGAAACTGTGACGCGCAACGCGCTCTTCCTCAAGGACCGGTTCGGCGTGGCTGCGCCCGTTGCGCAAGGTGCGGACCGTGCCATCGGCAGCAACGCGCCGCCCGCGGCCGCCCATCATGTGCACGGCGACAATGGGCTCGGTGGCATCGACATTCCGGAGAAGCTGGGCGCAACGCTCGATCCCCGGCCGGCGCACCGGCTGATCGTCGAGCTGGTGAAGCAACATCCACACGAGGTGCGAATCCTGGCGGTCGGCCGGATGACCAACCTCGCTTTGGCGCTCGCCGAGGCGCCCGAGATCGCAGGTCTGGTGAAGGACGTCGTCGTGATGGGCGGCGCTTTCGGGCGCAACGGTCACTGGGGCAACGTGACGCCGGTCGCCGAGGCCAACATCTATGGCGATCCGGTGGCCGCCGACATCGCCTTCGGCGCGGCCTGGCCCGCCGCCATCATCGGCCTCGACGTCACCAAGGAGGTGACGATGACCCCGGGCTTCGTCGAGGAGCTCGCCGCGACTGGCGAGGATGGACGGTTCGTCCGCGACATCTGCGGCCACTACCAGCGCTTCTACAGGACCCGCGACAACATCGAGGGATTCTTCGTGCACGACGCGAGCGCCGTGACCTATGCCCTCAACCCCGAGTTCTTCGCCACGGAACGCGGACAGATCCGCGTCGTGCCCGACGGAATCGCCAAGGGCCAGACCATCATCAAGCCCGAGGGCGTGAACTTTCCGCCCGGCGAATGGGACGGCCGGCCGATGCAGACCATCGCGATCGGCGTCCAGAGCGGGCGCGTGCTCTCCCTCTACCGCAGCATCTTTCCCTAACCGACTCGCCGGCCGGCGTATTCGGTCGCAAAAAGTACGAGCGCCAGCGCCCCCATCAACGCGCCGAGAAGCGCCGTCGTCGTCCAGCCGCCCCAGTGATAGGCGGCGGCGCCGAGGGTCGATCCGGCAGCGCCGCCCAGGAACATCACCGTCATGTAGGCGGCATTGATCCGCCCCCGGATTTCAGCCGGCAGTGAGAAGAGGATGCGCTGGCTGAAGATCTGGTTGCCCTGCGCGGCCGCATCCAGCAGCACCGCAACCACCACCAGCACGGCGAGCCAGCCGGCCGAAACCGTCCAGATCGTCGCAAGGAAGGAAAGGCCGACCACGGCCGCCGCCACCGCGGTCCCGATCTGCGCGTGACCCCGGTCGCCCAGCCGCCCGGCAACGGGCGCCGCGAAGGCGCCACCGGCGCCCGCGAGCGCAAAGAGCGCGATGCCCTGCTGGCTCAGTCCGAAGCGCTCGGCCAGCATCAGCGGCGCCGCCGTCCAGAACACGTTGAAGGCGCCGAAGAGCAGCACCTGATAGGCGGCCCGGCGGCGCAGCACCGGAATGTCGCGGAAGAGCAGCGCCATCGAGCGGAGGATTTCGCCATAGCTCATCCCTCCCCGCGGCCGATAGGGCGGCATGATCCGCATCAGGAGCGCCGCAATGACCAGCATCAGCGCCGCCGAAGCCCAGAACACGGCGCGCCAGCCGAAGGCCGAGGCGATGAAAAGGGCTGCAGGCCGCGCCAACAGAATGCCGGTCAGGAGCCCCGCCATGACATTGCCCACGATACGGCCGCGGCTCTCGGGCGGTGCAAGATGGGATGCGAAGGGCACCAGCACCTGGGCGCCGGTCGAGGCGAGCCCGACGACCAGCGCCGAGAGGAAGAACAGCGGCGCCGCGCCCGACACGGCTTCGCCGACAAGCGCCAGGGTGGTCACCGCCAGCGCCAGCAGCACCAGCCGCTTGCTCTCGACGAGGTCGGTAAGCGAGACGAGGAAAAACAGCCCGACGCCGTAGCCGATTTGCGTCACGCTGACGACGGTGCCGGCGAGGCCCGGCCCGATGCCGATCTCAGGCGCGATCGAGGCGATGAGCGGCTGCGCGTAGTAGAGGTTGGCGGCGAGCGCCCCGGTTGCCGCCGCGAGCGTCGTCAACAGCAGCTTCGAGGGCTCGGCGCGCGGCGCACTCACGCCCGGCTGCGACGCCGCGGCGTCCTCGTTTTCCAGTGTGGTCATGAAACGTCCTGAAGCCGAGGCTGAAGGGCAACGGTGGCGCGAGCTTTTCCGCCCGTCCTGCGGAGGGGTCAAGCACCAGGATGGTAACTACCCCTTGAGCGTATCAACCTTGGGCAGATCCGGAAACAGGCGGGTCCAGAGCAGCACCACGACAAGCGTGCCGAGCCCGCCCACGACGCAGGCGGGAACCGCCCCGATCAGCCCGGCGGTGATGCCCGACTCGAACTCCCCCAGCTGGTTCGAGGTGCCGATGAACAGCGAATTGACCGCATTCACGCGCCCCCGCATGTCGTCGGGGGTGAGCAGTTGGACGAGCGAGGAGCGGATCACGACGCTCACCGTATCCGCGGCCCCGAGCGTGAACAGCATCAGCACCGAGAGCACCACATTGGTCGAGAGGGCAAAGACGATCGTTGCGAGCCCGAAGACCGCAACCGCGAGCAGCATCGTCGCCCCCACCCGCTGCTTGAGCGGGCGGCGCGCCAGGAGGAGCGACATGGCGACGGCACCCACCGCCGGAGACGCGCGGAGGATTCCGAGGCTCGTCGGCCCCGCGTGGAGGATATCCCGCGCATAGATCGGCAGCAGCGCCGTCGCGCCGCCGAGCAGGACCGCAAAGAGGTCGAGCGAAATGGTGCCGAGAATGACCGGCCGGCGCCGGATGAAGCCCACCCCGGCGAAGACCGAGGCGAAGCTGACCGGCTCGCGCCGCTCGATCCGCTCGGGCCGCGGGATGGCGCTCACGGCAAGACTTGCGAGAGCGAACAGCACCGCCCCGGTTGCGAACGGCACGACGGGGGAAATGCCATAGAGGAGCCCGCCTATCGACGGACCCAGCACGAAGGCTGACTGCATGAACGAGGTCGAGGTGGCGATTGCCGGCGGCAGCAGGGTCCCCGGCACGATGCCGGGCAGCAGCGCGGCCATGGTCGGCCGCTCGAAGGCCTGCGCCGCGCCGATCACCGCTACCGCGGCAAAGATCAGCGGCACCGTGAGCCACCCCATGGCCACGCCCGCCGCGAAGAACACCATGATCGCGGCCTCGATCAGCTGGCAGGCGAGCCCGATGCGCCGCCGGTCGAAGCGGTCGGCAACATGCCCCACGACGAACGTCAGGACGACCATGGGCAAAAACTGCGCGAGCCCGATGTAGCCGAGGTCGTAGGCGTTGTGGGTCCGGTCGTAGACGAGCCAGCCGAGCGCGATCGTCACGCCCTGGAAGGAAAGCGCAGAGCAGATGCGCGAGGCGATGAAGAACCGGTAGGCCGGCAGCCGGCGGAGCCGGGCGGGCGGGGGATCGAGCAGGGTCATGGCTGAAGCGATAGGGCGGGGAGATGCAAGAGCCATCCACTATGGCAGAGCGGAAAGACCTCGTCCCCGGTTGGGGGGCACGGCCTCCCTAATGCCCGGGGAAATCGATGAGCTTGAAGACGTCGACGGACATCGCGCGCAGCTTTTCGGCCCCGCCGAGGTCGATGAGGTCGATGACGAACCCGGCATGCTCGCAGACGGCGCCGGTCCGCCGCAGCAGGGCGACCGCCGCGAGCGCAGTGCCCCCGGTGGCGATAAGGTCATCGATCAGCAGCACCTTGTGGACGCTCGACAGCACATCCGCGTGGATTTCGATGGTGTCGACGCCATACTCGAGCACGTAGTTCTGCCCCAGCGTCGTGCCGGGCAGCTTGCCGCGCTTGCGGATCGGCACGAAGCCAACCCCGAGCTCGATGGCGACCGCGGCCCCGAAGATGAAGCCCCGTGCCTCGATGCCGGCCACGTGCGTGATCCCGAGGCCTCGATGTGCTTCCGCCAGCCGCTCGCAGCTCTCGCGAAAGCCCGCCGGGTCCTCGATCAGCGTCGTGATGTCACGAAAGAGGATCCCGGGCTTGGGATAGTCGGGAATGGAGCGGACGAGGGACTTGAGGTCGACAGACATCGGCGCGCGAGGGATGAAAGGTGAAGGGAATCGGAAAGGGCAGAACGCCCGCTTCCAGCCCTACCCTATCACTCGCCGTTCGCGATTGACCATGCACCTACTGGATGATCTTCCGCGGCACGACCCGGCGGGCCGCGACCCCCGCGGCATAGGCTGCGTCGAGCACGGCGCCCGCGGCGGCCTGCCGCATCGCCGGAGTCATCAGGTGGGGTGCCGCCTTGAGCCCCGCCCGCACCAGCGGATGCCGGCTGACCGTCACGGCGATGCCGACGACCGCGACGGTGAGTTCCACTGCAGCGATGGCGGATCGGACGGCGGACATGGCTCGGCTCCCTGCTACCATTAGAGAAGATACGCCCCAACGCGGTCAAATCAAGGCAGCGATTGCCTCACCCCTCCGGGAGGCGGAAAGCAGAAGGGCCCCGCTGCGGGGCCCTTCTCAATCGATCGACAAAATCGAGGGTCAGTGCTCGACATTGCTCCAGATGCGGCGCTTGACCATCCACATGATGACGGCAAAGAGCAGCAGGAAGGTGATGACGCGGAAGCCCGCTTCCTTGCGGGAGTCGAGCCCCGGCTCGGCGAGCCACATCATGAACGCCGCGACGTCCCTTGCGTACTGGTCGACGGTTTCGGGCACGGTCGAGCCGTCCGCGCCCGGCTCGTACTTGATCAGCCCGTCGCTGAGCGGCGGCGGCATGCCGATCGCGTGGCCGGGGAAGTAGTCGTTGTAGTACTTGCCCTCGGGCAGCTTGAACGGCGTGCCGTCGGCATTGGTGACCCCGGCCGGCACCTGCTCGTGGTACCCGGTCATGAGGGCGTGGATGTAGTCCGGCCCGCCCTCCTGGTAGGTCGTGAAGTAGTCGAAGACCCACCACGGGAACTCGCGCTTGGCGCCACGTGCCTTGGCCAGCACCGACCAGTCGGGCGGCAGCGCGCCCCCATTTGCATCCCGCGCGTCCTGCTCGGTCGCGAAGGGCGCCGGCCAACGGTCGGACGGAAGCGCCGGCCGCTTGCCCCCGGGAGCACTCGGATCGGCGACCGTATAGGTGGCGGCGAGCGCTTTCACCTGCGCGGCCGAGTATTCCGGCCCGCCCGGCTCCCCGAGATTGCGGAACGAGAGGAGATTGGCCGAATGGCAGTTCGAGCAGACTTCCTTGAAGATCTGGAAGCCACGCCGCAGTTGGTTCTGGTCGTAGCGGCCGAAAATGCCGGCAAACGACCAGCTCTGCGTCGGCACCTGCGCCTCGCCGAGGTTGACCGGCTCGACCGGCCCCGCCGACGTCGCGCCCTGCTCGGCATTGTTGGTCGAGGGCGACGTGCCCGCGGCGCCCGTGGCCGGGGAACTCGACTGCGCACCGGTCCCGGGCTGGCTCGGGGCGTTGGCGTTGTTGCCGGCCGTCGGATTGGCCTGGTTGCCGCCCTGGCTCGATTGCGGCTGGGCGGTCGTGCTTTCCGGCGTCGTCGAATTCGCCGCCGGCCCGCTGTTCGTGGTCGTCGCCGGCGCGCTCGCCGGCGCGGCCGGTGCCGCCGCATTGTCCTGCGCCATGACGGGTGCAGTCGCCAGCAGCAGGCCCGTGACGAGGGCGGACAGAATGTTCTTCTTCTGGATCATCGGTCGGTCCTGAGCGTCACGTACGAGCCGGGCGAAGCACACTTTCCGAGATGCTGGCCGGCAACGGCCGGGTCACCTCGAAGCGCGGGAGCAGCGGCAGGATGATGAGGAAATAGATGAAGTAGTAGGCGACGCCGATCTTGCCGAGCGCCGGCACCCACCAGATCGAGGGCGACTGCGTGCCGAGATACATCAGCATGAGGAAGTTCAGCACGAACAGCCAGTAGAACGGCTTGAACAGCGGCCGGAAGGTCCCCGAGCGAACCTTCGAGCGATCGAGCCACGGCACGAAGAACAGGATCAGGATCGACGCGCCGAAGAAAATGACGCCGAGGAGCTTCGAATCGATGAACCACAGCGGGAAATCGATCGAGCGCAGGATCGCGTAGAACGGCAGGAAGTACCATTCCGGCACGATCTCGGGCGGCGTCACCAGCGGGTTCGCCATGATGTAGTTGTCGGAGTGGTTGAGGATGTCCGGCGCGAAGAAGACCAGCCACGCATAGGGGATGAGGAACACCACCATGGCGAAACCGTCCTTCATGGTGAAATACGGATGGAAGGCGACGGTGTCGCGGCTCGACTTCACGTCGACGCCGATGGGGTTGTTGTTCCCGGGCACGTGCAGCGCCCAGATGTGCAGGGCCACCACCGCCGCGATGATGAACGGCAGCAGATAGTGCAGCGAGAAGAAGCGGTTGAGCGTCGGGTTGTCCACCGCAAAGCCGCCGCGCAGCAGCTGCAGCAAGGGGTCGCCGATGACCGGGATCGCCGCGAAGATGTTGGTGATCACGGTGGCGGCCCAGTAGCTCATCTGCCCCCAGGGCAGCACGTAGCCGAAGAAGGCCGTCGCCATCATCAGCAAGAGGATGAGCACGCCCAGCATCCACAGCACCTCGCGCGGCGCCTTGTAGGAGCCGAAATAGAGGCCGCGGAAGATGTGGATATAGACGGCGAAGAAGAACATCGAGGCGCCGGTCGAGTGCACGGCCTGGATCAGCCGCCCGCCCGCGACGTCGCGCTTGATGAGCTCGACGGAATCGAAGGCCAGGTTCGCCTGCGGCGTATAGTGCATGGCGAGCACGATGCCGGTGACGATCTGGATGCCCAGCATCATCGCCAGGATGCCACCGAACGTCCACCAGTAGTTGAGGTTCTTCGGGGTCGGATAGTCCATCAGGTGCTCCTTGGAGAACCTGATGATGGGCAACCGGTCATCGAACCATTTTTCGAAACCGGTCGACGGCTGATAACTGCTTTCGTGGTCGGCCATCGTGCGCCCCCTAACCGATCGTGATCTTGGTGTCGCTGGTGAACTTGTACGGCGGAATCACCAGGTTCTTCGGGGCGGGGCCTTTCCGGATGCGCCCGGCGGTGTCGTACTGCGATCCGTGGCAGGGGCAGAACCAGCCGCCGAAATCCCCCTCGCCCGGACCGTTCGGAATGCAGCCGAGGTGGGTGCAGATGCCGATCTGGACGAGGTACTTCTCATGCCCAGGCTTGGTGCGCTCCTCGTCCGACTGGGGATCGCGGAGCTCGGAAACCTGAACCGCCTTGGCCTCGTCGATCTGCTTTTGCGTGCGATACATGACGAAGACCGGCTGGCCGCGCCACTTGATCGTCACCGCCTGCCCCTCGGTCAGCGAACCGAGATCGAAGTCCACCGAAGCCAGGGCCAGCACCGACGCATCGGGATTGAGCTGGTTGATCAGCGGCCACACCGCCGCAGCGCCGCCCACCGTGGCGACGGCGCCGGCGGCGACATAAAGAAAATCCCGCCGCGTGCCATGTGGCGCGGGGTGTGTCTCTGCTTCAGTTGCCAATGTTGAATATCCCCGTTGGGTCAACCATTCCCTCGCGGCCCGCGGAGGAGATCCGGCCATAGGGGCATGGCCAGTCGCCGCCCGCCCCTCAGGGCCGCGCGATTTGAGGCTCTTTTTGCACTCCGGAGGGGACTTGTCCAGCCTAGCGGCGCGTGACTTTGAAGTTGTGCGACACTATACCCGAACCCGCCGCGCAACCGCCTCCGGGCCCTCTTCGCCTCGCCGCTCATGCCCGTTGAACTTGCTCTGTTCCAGCCCGACATCCCCCAGAATACCGGCGCCTTGCTGCGCCTCGGCGCCTGTCTGGGGGTGCGCCTCCACATCATCCACCCGACCGGATTCGCCTTCTCCGAGCGCGCCGTGAAGCGGGGCGCGCTCGATTATTTCGAGCACGCGGACTATGCCGAGCACGTCAACTATGGCGCTTTTGACGCCTGGCGCCGCGGGACCGGCAGGCGACTCGTGCTGCTCACCACCAAGGCCGCCCAGTCCGCCTATGGCATCGCCTATCGGGCCGGCGACGTGCTGATGGTGGGCCGGGAAAGCGCCGGCGTACCGGCCGAGGTAGCGGAGACCGCCGACCTTCGCGTGCGCATCCCGATGCGGCCGGGATTGCGCTCCATCAATGTGGCGATGGCGGCAACGCTCGTACTAAGCGAAGCTCTCCGCCAGACGGAGCATTTTGCGAGCCTTGCATGATTGACGAAAGCACCGCCTCATCCGCTGCCATGGAGGCGCGCAAGACCCGCGCGGCCGCCTGGTTCCGTCAGCTGCGCGACGAGATCGTCGCCGACCTCGAGGCGCTCGAAGACGAGGTGCGCGGCCCGCAGGCCGAGATGCCGCCGGGACGCTTCTCCATCGAGCCCTGGAGCCGGCCCGAGGGCGGCGGCGGCGAGATGGGCATGCTGCACGGCCGGGTCTTCGAAAAATTCGGCGTCCACATTTCCGTCGTGCACGGCCACTTCAGCGCCGAGTTCGCCCGCAGCATTCCCGGCACCGAGGCCAATGCCGCCTTCTGGAGCGCCGGAATTTCGCTCATCGGCCACCCATGGAATCCAAACGTTCCGGCGGTGCACATGAACACCCGGATGATCGTGACGCAGCAGTGGTGGTTCGGCGGCGGCGCCGACCTCACCCCCGTCCTCGATCGGCGGCGGACGCAGGAGGACCGCGATTCGGTGGATTTCCATGCGGCCATGAAGTCCGCCTGCGATGCCCATCCGGGCGTCGACTACGCACGCTACAAGGCCTGGTGCGACGAATACTTCTACCTCGCCCATCGCAAGGAGCCGCGCGGCATCGGCGGCATCTTCTACGATCACCACAATTCCGGCGACTGGGACGCCGATTTCGCCTTCACCCAGGATGTCGGCCGCGCCTTCAGGCACATCTATCCGGAGCTCGTGCGCCGCAATTTCGAGACCCCCTGGACGGAGGCGGATCGCGAGGAACAGCTGGTGCGCCGGGGCCGCTACGTCGAGTTCAACCTCCTCTACGACCGCGGCACGACCTTCGGCCTCAGGACCGGGGGCAACGTCAAGGCCATCCTCTCCTCGATGCCCCCGGCGGTGCGCTGGCCGTGACGGCGACAGAAGTCGCGATCCACGGCTATCGCTCGATCCGCGACATCCGGCTGCCGCTCAGGCGCCTGACCGTGCTCGTGGGCGCCAACGGCGTCGGCAAGACCAATCTCTACCGTTCGCTCGAACTGTTACAGGCGGCCGCGCGCGGCTCGCTCGCCGACGAGATCGCGCGCGAGGGAGGCCTCGGCTCGGTGTTCTGGGCCGGCGGCCGCAATCTCACCCCCGATGGCCGCTTCGACCCGAAATTCCGCACCGACGGCTATCGGCGGGGCGATGGGCGGCCGCGGCTCAAGCTCGGGGTCGAACTCGACCTAGATGGGGCCAACCCGCGCTATGACATCGAGATCGGCTTTCCCGGACCGGCCGAGGCGGCCTTCCCGCTCGAGGCCCGGGTCAAGGAAGAGCGGTTGGCGGTGACCGTTGGCGGCAAGAGCGTTGCGATGATGGAGCGCGACGGGCCTGCCGCCTGGATCAGGGATGCGCAAGGCCGTCGGCAGCCATCCGAGGAAAAGCTGCTCTCGAGCGACATCGCCCTCGCCAGCCTCGGCGGCGCCGAAACCATCGCCGTGCGGCAGGCGCTGGTCAACTGGCGCTTCTTCCATGGCCTTCGCACCGATCCCGACTCGCCCCTGCGTCGGCCCTGCCGCGCCGTTACCGCCCCGCTCCTCGCCTCGGACGGCTCCAATCTCGCCGCCGTCTTCGCGACCCTCCGTCACATTCGCGGCGAGACCGTCGATATCGATGCGGCGATCGAGGCGGCCTTCCCCGGGGCCGAGCTCGTGGTGCCCCTGCCCGGGGACTTTGCGAGCTTCGGCCTGCGCTTTCCGGAGACGCCCAAGCGCGTCTTCGAAGCACACGAACTCTCCGACGGCACGCTGCACTTTCTGGCGCTGGTCGGGGCCCTGCTCTCTTACCGGGCACCGCCCTTCGTCGCCCTCAACGAGCCGGAAACCAGCCTCCACCCCGACCTGCTTCCGGCGCTCGCCAAAATCATCGCGCGGGCGGCGGATCGCTCGCAGATCTGGGTCGTGACCCACTCGCGCGGCCTCGCCGACCCCCTCGCTGGAGAAGCCGGCGCGACGCCGCGCGAGGTCATCCGCCGCGACGGGGCGACCTGGATCGAGGGCCTCACGGCCTTCGCCGGGTTCGCGAGCTGAACGGAACTTCCGGGCCCGGCGTGGCGTTCACCCGATTCCAGGGGAGCCGTTTGGAGGATAGCCATGAAACGCTATGCATGCCTCGTGCCGGGTTGCAGCTGGCACACTGAATCCGAGAGCGAGCCCGAGATCGTGCGTCGCGCGGCCGAGCACCTGCGGGAAGTGCACGACGAGGAAGTCGTGCGGCCGGAGATGATCGAGCGCATCAAGGCCCGCATAACCGAGGCCGAGCCCGC
>DASZTU010000211.1:0-1644 GCA_035547975.1 Devosiaceae bacterium
CCGCTGGCCGTCAGCATGGGCGAGCCCGCGGGGATCGGGCCCGACCTCATCCTGCAGCTCTATGCGGATCGGGCGACAAGCAAGCTGCCGCCCTTCCTCGTGTTCGGGCAGGCCGCGTTCCTCCGCTCCCGCGCCCAGCGCCTCGGCCTTGTCCTCGACATCGCGCCCGCCCTGCCCCAGGAAGCGGCGGGCGTGTTTCCGACCGCTCTGCCGGTCTTCGATGTCGATGGCCTCGTCCCGGACAAGCCGGGCGAACCAACTTCGGTTTCGGCCCACCTCGTCATCAACGCCATCGCCGAGGCGGTGAAGGCGACGCTGACGGGCGCCTGCCGCGCGCTCGTCACGGGACCGATCCACAAGGCAGTGCTCTATACCGCCGGCTTCAAGTACCCCGGCCACACCGAATTCCTTGCGGCCCTCTGCAGCAATGGCGGTCCGCCCAAGCAGCCGGTGATGATGCTGGTGCACGGGTCGCTCCGCGCGGTACCGCTCACCATCCACGTCCCCCTTTCGCAGGTCCCAGCCCTGGTGAGCCGCGAACTCGTCCTCTCGACGGGGCGCATCGTGGCGCATGACCTGCGCACGAGGTTTGGCACGCCGCAGCCGCGGATCGGGGTCGCCGGCCTCAATCCCCATGCGGGCGAACAGGGCGGAATCGGCACCGAAGATCTCGACATCATCGCCCCGGCCGTTGCCGATCTCGCCTTCGAGGGCATCAACGCCGTCGGCCCCATCCCGGCCGACACGCTGTTCTACCCGCCGCACTGGCGCCAGTACGACGCGGTGATCGCCATGTACCACGACCAGGCGCTGATCCCGATCAAGACGGTCGCCTTCGAGGAGGCGGTCAACGTGACGCTGGGCCTCCCCATCGTTCGCACCGCGCCGGACCACGGCACCGCGTTCGATATTGCGGGGACGGGCAAGGCCTCATCCGCGAGCTTCCTCGCGGCACTCCGTCTCGCGGACCAGCTCGCCGTATGAGCGAGGCCGGGCCGGCGGGAAATTCAACGCCCGGGACGGCTGCCCTTGCTGCCTTGCCGCCCCTGCGCGAGGTAATCGCGCGCTATGGGCTCTCGGCGAAGAAGCAGCTGGGGCAGAATTTCCTGCTCGACCTCAACCTGACCCGGCGTATCGCGCGTGCCGCGGGGCCCCTCGCGGGCGTGACTGTCATCGAGGTCGGCCCGGGCCCGGGCGGGCTCACCCGCGCCTTGTTGCTCGAGGGTGCGCGCCGGGTGATCGCCATCGAGCGGGACGCCCGCGTCCTGCCGGCGCTGGCCGAAATCAACGCCGCCGCATCGGGCCGGCTCGACGTCGTCGAGGCGGATGCGCTCGAGACCGACTATCCATCGCTTGCCGACGGGCCCACCCGGATCGTTGCCAACCTCCCCTACAACATCGCAACGCCGCTGCTCACCGGCTGGCTGACCCTCGACCCCTGGCCGCCCTTCTTCGACAGCCTGACGCTGATGTTCCAGCGCGAAGTCGCCGAACGGATCGTCGCCCGGCCGGGCGACGACGCCTTTGGCCGCCTCGGCGTGCTCGCGGGGTGGCGCACCGAAGCCAGAATCGCCTTCAACGTCGACCGCCACGCCGTCACGCCGGCGCCCAAGGTGACCTCCTCCGTGGTGCACCTCGTCCCCA
>DASZTU010000212.1:0-7856 GCA_035547975.1 Devosiaceae bacterium
GATGTGCGGCTGGTGTTTCAGGACCCGTTCGCCTCGCTCAATCCGCGCATGACGGTGCGCGACATCATCGGTGAACCGCTGGTCATCGCCGGCCGGGCGCAGGGCGCCGAACTCGGGCGGCGCGTCTCCGAACTGATGCGCATGGTCGGGCTCGACCCAGCCGCGATGGAGCGCTACCCCCACGCCTTTTCGGGCGGGCAGCGCCAGCGCATCGGCATTGCCCGGGCGCTGGCCCTCGAGCCGCGGGTGATCATCGCCGACGAGGCGACTTCGGCCCTCGACGTCTCGATCCGCAGCCAGATACTCGACCTGCTGCTCGATCTTCAGCGCCAGCTGGACCTGAGCTTCATCTTCATTTCGCACGACATCTCGGTCGTGCGCTATTTCTGCGACCGCGTGGCCGTGATGCACCGGGGGAAGCTGGTCGAGCTCGGCGCCGCCCGGGAGATCTGCACCGCGCCACGTGAAGAATATACGCGCATGCTGATCTCGGCGGTGCCCAACCCCGACCCGCGCAACAAGCGCATGCTGCACCGCGTGCGGCTGCGCGGCGACCAGCACTGATCGGCTGTGGCCGGCGGCGCGCCGCCGGCCACCCCCCGCCCGGCGTTCAGCGCAGCTCGAGGATCAACGCGTCCCGCGCCGGCACGGTGACCGAACGGACGCCCGCAACGGGCGTCACCTCGGGCCAGAGCGAGGCCTTGGGCGCCACCTCGCCATAAGCGGGAGCGAGCGAGAAGTTCACCTTCTGCGCCGCGCGTGTGGGGTTGACCAGCCAGAGGAACAGCGACTCGTCCCCGCGCTGGAGCCGCGCCTGCACCGCGGGATTGTCCGTGCTGACGTGCCTCGGATTGCCCAGCCACTCGAATACTTTCCCGAAATAGGCTCGGTTGGCGGCGCTGCTGGTGCGGTAGTAGGCAACCGAAGGGTGCGTGCCGACGAGCAGCGTGCGGCCGCTGCCATAAGTGTGCGAAACGACGGCCAGCCGGCCGTCATCGAACGTGCCGTGCGCCTCCCCACCATCGAGGCGGTAGCTCTGGAGGTAGCCGCCGCCATCGACCGGCGAGCCGTCGAGGGCGAAGTGAATGCGGTCCCCGATGTCCGGCATGAACTCCACTTCGTCTTCGCGGGCGCCGAACACCTGGTCGAGCCCGAAATTAGGTTGAACCGTGCCGACATGCCCACGGTCACCGAAATAGGCCGGGCAGGCTTCCGCGACGAGACGGCCGCCGTCCCTGACCCATGCCGCAAGCCTTTTGGCCTGCGCTTCGGTCAGCATGATCGGATAGGGGAAGTAGAGGGCGTCGTATTCGTCGATGTCATCGATGTGGACCCAGTCCGCCTGGACGCCATTGTCGAAGAAGCCGCGATAGGCGCCCCACATGGCGGCGGCGTAGGTATCGAACCTGGTCTCGTGGTTGAGCGCATAGTCCCACATCTGCAACTCGGGTACGACCAGGAGGCCGATTTCGCCGCGCATCGCGCGCGCGGCCATGAGCGCCGCCGTTTCTGGCCTGTTGCCCCACTTCGCCATCTTGCTCGCCATGTCGGAGCGGGGTGTCCGCGAGCCGTCCATGGCGTAGGAGCCGAAAGCCCCGAATAACGGCCCATCGAGGAGCGGCCGCCAGCGCAGGTTCATGACGCCCCGCGCGCCCCCCGCGAGCGAGGTGAGGCTCCAGAGGCGAATGTCCTCGGGCTCCGCGACGCGGCCGTCCTCCTTGTCGCGGCCGAGGACCTGCGGCTGCAGCCATAAGGGGCCGCCCTGCCGTTCGGCGTGCCAGAACGGCTTGCCGCGCGAGGCGCAGCGGGTGAGATCGACGCCGTACCAGTTCCGCCAGGGCTGGTTGCCCTTGCGGGCGGCGATCCAGGTCATGCCGTAGACTTCGACCTTCCTCGCCGCGAGCCAGTCGTCCGAACCGTGCGAGGCGAGGTTTGGGATCGCCCCGGCGACGCCGTGCGCGACGATCCTGTTCTTGCTGTCGACACTGCGAAGCGTGTCGATCCGCCACTGCATGTGGCCATAGAAATTGTCGCGCTTGAACAGCAGCCAGTCGAGTGTTTCGGCGTAGGGCGCAATGACGACCGGCGGCTCGACATACTCCCATTTGTAGAACGAGTAGCGGTGCCACGCCCTGGCCAGCGCATCGAGCGTCCCGTACTTGGCCTTGAGCCAGTCGCGAAATGCCTGCTTCGAATATTCCGAGTAGTCGGCGTCGGCGGGGTAGTTGACCTCGTTCCAGACGTCGTAGCCGAGCATGGCCGGGTGGTCCTTGTAGCGGGCCGCCAGCGCCTTGAGGAAATTCCCCGCCATTTCCCGCACTTCGGGGCAGTTGAGCGTCAGCGTCCCGGCGCCGCTCGAGAACCCACCGGTCGCGCTCGAGACGCCCATGTTGGAGGTGGCGGGCCGGCCGTCGGCGTGGATGACGCGCGCGTGGGGAAATTCGTGCACGGCCCAGTCGGGGACCGTGTGGGTCAGCTCCGCAATGATGGTCTTGATGCCGTTTTTCGCGGCGAGGTCCATCTGCCGGTCGTAGTCGGCCCAGTCGTATTTGCCGGGCTCACGCTCGATCGAGGCCCACATGAACCAGTGGCGAAAGACGTTGAGGCCGTCCTCGGCCGCGACGGCATAATCGCGCTCCCAGTCGCTCGGCGGCGGATTGGACTTGCGGAAGTAGACAGCCCCGTACGGCAGCTGTGGGAGCTCGGTCATGCGGCAAATCCTTTTCGGGCGGAGCTTGCAGCCCTGATCGGGCCGCGGGTGGAAGCGTAGGGTCAGATGGGCGCGAGCGATTTTCGCTCGACAAGGGTAGAGGCGATGACGAGGCGCCGGGGCGAGCGGCGGGGATCGAGGCGGCGTTCGATGCCCTCGCGCAGGAGCTCGAAGGCGGCCGCGCCCATCTCCTCGCCGGGCACCCGAATGGTCGTGAGCTGCGGCTTGGTCTGGACGGCGGCGGCGTAGTCGCCGTAGCCAACCACCGACACGTCGTCCGGCACGTTGATGCCCGCGCGGAGGAGATCGGAGATCGCCGCGACCGCGATCCAGTCGTTGCCTGCGACCAGCACGGTGGGCTTGCGGCCGGTGCGGCAGAGCCCCTGAAACGCCTCGAGAAACCCGCCATCCTCGTCGAAATAGAGCTCGGCCACCTCGCGCGCGCCCGCGTCGGCCAATGCATCCCGCAGGGCGCGGTAGCGGCCGGTGCGCCCGCGCAGATGCCCCTTACCCTGCAGGAAGACGACGTCGCGGTGCCCATATTCGAAGAGCTTGAGCCCGAGGGCGGCCGTCGCCTCATTGGCGCCGACGTCCACCTGGTCGATCTGCTCGAGCGGGGATATGAGGCCGACCTTGACGACCGGCGCCTGACGCCGCTGGCCGGACGGGGGAGGCAGGGGAATGTGCGGGCCGACAAGGATGGTGCCGGCCCCGCTGCGGCTCAGCTCGACGATCCGCCGGGTATCGTGCGTCCACTGCATCTGGACCGGGTAGCCGTAGCGTTCGGCCGCGCGCTGGATGCCGCGCTGGATCCTGAGCTGAACTTCGCTGTTGACCGGGTCGTGATCGTGGAGGACCAGCTGGATGGTTCGGGCGCTCGCCAGGAGACTCGGGGCCACATAGCCGAGCTCGCTCGCCACCCGTTCGACGGTTTGCCGCGTGGCTTCGCTGACCCCGTCCTTGCCCGCCAGCGAGCGCGAGACGGCGTATTTCGAGACGCCGAGCTGGTCGGCAATGGTTTGCATCGTGACCCGGTTCATCGTCCGCCTAACAGATCACCTAACAAAACGGCTATTCGCGCGACGTCTGCCGTCGCCAACGGCGGGAAAACCTAGCGGCCACTATCGCGGCACGCAATTACCAGTGGCAAGTTAGGTTCGCCGTTAGGCGAAAGGAGGCTCTATCATTTGGCGGCCGGCTTGCCCCACCGCGAGTCTCGCCCCGGCGAACGCGCGCGAGGGGGAGGAGCGGAGGTGCGCGGCTGCCGGCATTGGCGGCGACGCCCGCGGGGATGATCCGCCCGCGGCGAGCGCCGGCTTTGAACGAGGGCGTGCGGCCTCGGCTGGCGGCCCGCTTTGGCGTGAGGCGAGGAACCAGATTGGCAGTCATCAAGCGTGTTGAACCTTTCCAGCTCAACTGGGGCGAAGCGGGGAAGGGGCCGAAGGCGGCGTTCGTCCGTATCGAGACGGACGACGGGATGTTCGGGCTCGGCGAGGCCTCGCCGATGCAGGGGGGCCTCGCGTCCCTCACCATCATCAAGCACGACATGGCGGCCGAGCTCATCGGGCAGGATCCCCTCGACCACGCGGTCATTCAGGAGAAGCTCTTCCACAAGCTCGTGAAGCTCGGGCCGGACGGAGCGCTGGCGGGCGCGCTCGCCGCGATCGACATCGCGCTCTGGGACCTCAAGGGCAAGATTCTCGGCCAGCCGGTGCACAAGCTCATCGGCGGCGCCTGGCGCACCGAGCTCACCTGCTACGCCTCGATCGGCGGCAACGCCTGGCGCACCGTCGACGAAGTCCTCGAAGTCGTCGAACGGCGCGTGAAGAAGGAAAATCCGGCGGCGGTGAAGATTCGCTGGGATGGCGACCGCACCAAGGCGGACGTCGATATCCCGGGCGACATCGCCAAGGCCAAGGCCGTGCGAAAGCTCCTGGGCGACGATTTCGTTCTCGGGTTCGACGCCAACAACGGCTACTCGGTGGGCGGCGCCATGCGGGTCGGCCGCGCGCTCGAGGAGCTTGGCTACACCTGGTTCGAGGAGCCGGTGCAGCACTATCACGTCAAGGCGATGGGCGAGGTCGCGCAGCGCCTGGACATCCTCGTCTCGGCGGGCGAGCAGACCTATACCACGCAGGGCGTCAACGACCTGATCGAAGCGGGCGTGCGCATGGTGCAGCCGGATATCGTCAAGATGGGCGGCATCACCGGCCTGATGCAGTGCGCCGCCATTGCGCACGCGCAGGGCGTGCAACTGGTGCCGCACCAGACGCAGCCCTCGATCGGGCACCTCGCCAACCTGCATTTCCTGTCGACCATCATGCACCTGTCGAAGCCGGTCGAACTGGCCGATGGCTGGGAGAGGGCGGGGGCGGTTTTCGTCAATCCGTCCGAGCCGAAGAACGGCAAGTTCACGCTGCCGGCCGCGCCGGGGCTTGGCTATGAATTCGATGAAGCGGAGATGGCGCGGCGGACGATCCCCGTCGCCTGAAGCGCGCCTTTGTGCGGGGAACGACCCGGGTGAAATGGGGCGGGAAGAGGCCGTCCGGCGGATCAAGGAGGAAATCGCATGCCACTGAACCGTAGAGAATTTTTGACCGCCGCCGGCGCCGCAGGTGCGGCCGCGACCCTGGGCGGCGAGTTGGCCGCAAGCCCTGCCCATGCTGAGGACCATGTGCTGTCGATCGCGCTCGCGGCTCGCGCGCCTTCGGGCCTCAACCCGCAGCAGACGGGCCTGACCGGCGGCGACAACTGGGCAATCTCACAGATTTTTGACGGGCTGGTCAGGGCCGATGACGGCACCTTCGGCATCAAGCCGGAGGACTTCAAGCCGGCGCTCGCCGAGAGCTGGGAATCCTCAGCGGACGCCAAGACCTGGACCTACAAGCTGAGGAAGGGCGTCAAATTCCACAAGGGCTACGGCGAGGTCACGGCGGACGACGTCGTCTTCACCTATGGCCGGCTGATCGATCCCAAGACCCCGACCTCGAGCAAGGCGACCTATCTCAACATCGACAAGGTCGAGGCGGTCGATCCGCTGACGGTCCGCTTCACGCTCAAGCTCCCGGATCCGCTGTTCAACGGCGCGGTGGTGGTGACGCTGCCCGCCCACATCATGAGCAAGAGGGCGTTCACCGAAAAGGGTGAGGACGGCTTCAAGTTCGATCCCATCGGCACCGGCGCCTACCAGGTGACGCGGGTCGACCCCAACTCGTCCGTCTATCTCGAGGCCAACCCCGATTACTATCAGGGCCCGGCGGCGACCAAGACCCTAAAAATCACCTTCATCGCCGACACCACGGCGCGGACGCTCGCCTTCCTCTCGGGCCAGGTCGACATGATGGAGGGCGCGCGTACGCCCGGCTGGATTCCGGGTATCAAGCAGCGGGCGCCGAAAACCATTTTCGACGAGACCAAGCCCGGCAGCTTCAACCACCTGATGCTCAACCTCACCAAGAAGCCGCTGGACGACCTGCGGGTTCGGCAGGCGTTCCGTTACGCCATCGACAATGCCGCCATCGCCCGGGCCTATGGCGAACTGGCCGTCCCGATGGTCGGCATGATCGCGCCGCAGTTTGCGGGGTCCGTGAAGGTCGAAGACCTGCCGCCGGAACTGCAGTACAAGCCGGATGTCGAAAAGGCCAAGGCGCTGCTCGCCGAGGCGGGATTTCCCAACGGGCTGACGATCGAGTGCTTCACCAGCCAGCGCGAGGACTATGCGGCCATCATGCTGATGATCCAGGAGCAGTTGCGGAAGGCCGGCATCAACCTCGACATGAAGATCATCGACCACACCACCTTCCACAACCAGACGGCCAAGGACCTCAACGCCGTCGCCCTCAATTCGTCGAGCTATCCGCCGGTCCCCACCCAGCCGCTCCTCGATCAGCTGTCATCCAAGTCGGAGGTCAAGCCGGACGGGAAGGGGGGCACCAATTACAGCCACTATGGCGTTGCCATGCCGGGCGTCGACGATCTCCTGACGCGGGCTGTGGGCGAACCGGATTTCGACAAGCGCATCGCGCTCGTCCAGGAGATCGAACGGCAGGTGCTGAAGGACCTTCCCGATATGGGCATCATCACCCTGAGCTACGTGATTGCGCGCAACCCGCGCGTCGATCTCGGCTACGAGGTGAAATCGGGCTACGCCTATTGGCCGCTGCATCGGGCAAAATACGTGTGAAGGGGCGCGTTGCGAGGCGACCCCTCACCCTGACGCTCTCCCCAGAGGGGCGAGGGGACGATGAGGCAAAGACGGCGCGACAACGGGACGCTCGCCCCTTTGGGGGGAGGGTGGCCGGCAGGCTGGTGAGGGGCGCCAGACGCGCGCGTTCTGGTGGAGCTCGTCCATGCTCCGCCTGATCGGCCTGCGCCTGCTCGATGCGATCCCGACGGTTTTCCTCGTCCTCGTGCTCGTGTTCATCTCCCTGCGCATCCTCCCGGGCGACCCGGCGGAGGTCGCGCTCGGCGATACCGCGACGCAGGAGCAGCTCAACACCCTGCGCGAGCAACTGGGGCTCAATGCGCCCCTTTGGCAGCAGTTCTTCACGTTCCTCTGGAGCATGCTGACGCTCAATTTCGGCAAGTCGCTGATCAACGGCATTCCCGTCAACGACCTCCTGGCGCAAAACCTGCCGTACACGACCGAGTTGACGCTGGTCGCGACCTTCCTCGGCGTCCTCGTCGGGGTGCCGATGGGTGTTCTCGCGGCGGTGAACCGCAACCGGCTGCCGGACAATGCCGCGCGGGTCTATTCGCTGATCGGCTACGCCGTGCCCGATTTCTACCTCGGGGCGCTGCTGTTGATCGTCTTCGCTCTCAACCTGCAGTGGTTCCCGATCAATGGCGGCGGCGATGGTTTTGTCGACGGCCTCTACCACGTGATCCTTCCCGCGATCACGCTCGCCGCGCTCAAGTCCGCCTTCATGGGCCGTCTGACCCGCACGGCGCTGCTCGACACGCTCGGGAAGGATTATGTCCGCACGGCGCGTGCGAAGGGCGCCCGCGAGCCGCGGGTGATCTTCCGGCATGGCCTGCGCAATGCCCTTCTGCCCCTCACAACCGGCCTTGGCCTCTCGATCCTCTCGACGCTGTCGGGCGCCGTCGCGGTCGAGCTGGTGTTCAACCGGCCCGGCATCGGGAGCCT
>DASZTU010000213.1:0-14980 GCA_035547975.1 Devosiaceae bacterium
AGCCTCATCCTGAGGTGCGAAGGGCCGTGAGGACCGAGCCTCGAAGGACCCTCAGATACGCCTCGTGTGGTTCGAGGCTCGCCTACGGCTCGCACCTCACCATGAGGACCTGCGCCTCAAGCGTGGTTCGAGGCTCGCCTCACGGCTCGCACCTCACCACGAGGACCTGCGCCTCAAGCGTGGTTCGAGGCTCGCCTTCGGCTCGCACCTCACCACGAGGACCTGCGCCTCGGGTGGTTCGAGGCTCGCCTACGGCTCGCACCTCACCACGAGGATCGGCACTCAGGCGGCGTAGGCCCTGGTGCGCTGCTGCTGCTCGCCCAGGCCTTCAATGCCGAGGCGCATGGTCTGGTTCGGCTTGAGCCAGACCGGGTTCGGCTTGATCCCCATGCCGACGCCGGGCGGGGTGCCGGTCGAGATCACGTCGCCGGGGAGGAGGCTCATGAATTCGCTGAGATAGGCGACGATGTGCGCCACCCCGAAGATCATGGTTTTGGTCGAGCCGTTCTGGTAGCGGTGCCCATCCACCTCGAGCCACATGGCGAGGTTCTGCGGGTCCGGCACCTCGTCGGGCGTCACGAGCCAGGGGCCGATCGGCCCGAAGGTGTCGCACGACTTGCCCTTCGTCCACTGGCCGCCGCGTTCCTGCTGGTAGTGGCGCTCGGAGAGGTCGTTGATGACGCAGTAGCCGGCGACGTGGTCGAGGGCCTCTTCCTTCGAAATGTTCGACGCCTTCTTGCCGATGACCACGCCGAGCTCGACCTCCCAGTCGGGCTTGAGCGAGGTCTTGGGGATGATGACGTCGTCGTTGGGGCCGATGATGGCGCTCGTCGCCTTCATGAAAAGGATCGGCTCCTTGGGAATCTGGGCTCCCGTCTCGGCCGCGTGGTCGGCGTAGTTGAGGCCGATGCACATGAACTTGCCGACATTGCCGACGCAGGGGCCGATGCGCAGCGACTTGTCCAGGGTGGGCAGCTGCCGCCAGTCGGCGGCGCGGATTTTCGCCATGCCTTCGGGGGTGAGCGTCCAGCCGGCGATGTCGGGGACCACGGGCGAGAGGTCGCGATAGGTGCCGTCCTCGGCGAGCAAAGCGGGCTTTTCGGCGCCCGGGGCGCCCACACGCAGCAGTTTCATGGGATCATTTCCTCCAGTCTCGGGGGTCGCTTTAACCCCGGCATCGGCGCCGAGTCGAGGGCGACCTTGGTTGAAAGCGTTCGGCAGGACGCGGGAAGCGCGGGCCTCAGGCGGAGAGCCGCTCAGCCGAAGGGGAAGTCGTCGCGGCCGAGCGGCGGCCGCTCGCCGCTGTCGGCGAAGAGCTCGGGGTGGTCGCGCGCCATGTCGAAGACCTCGGCCATGACCGAATCGATGTGGGCGCGCATCGCGGCGACGGCGCCGCCGGAATCGTTGCGCCGCAGCGCTTCGTAAATCGCCTGGTGCTCGGCGAGCGAATAGGCGATGCGCCGCGGCGTGATGATGAGCCGCCGGGCGCGGTCGAGATTGGCGCGCGCCCCTTCGATCGCCGTCTTGATCTTGCCGAAGCGCATGCCGGTGAACAGCAGGTCGTGGAAATCGACGTCGTGGCCGTGGAAGGTCTCGCGGTCGTCGCGCGCCACCGCGTCTCGCTGCGCCTCGAGGTTGGCCTCGAGCGCCTCGAGCAGGTCCCCGGACTGATCGCCGCAGCTGACGCGCACCGCCTCCGCCTCGAGCGCCTTGCGGATCAGCATGTACTCGGCGACGTCCCACAGCCGGACGAGCGACACGGTCGAGCCGCGTTGCGGCGCGATGTCGACGAGGCCCTCGGTCTGAAGGCGCGCCAATGCCTCGGAAACGGGGAAGCGCGAGACCCCCAGCCGTTCGCAGATCGCCCCCTTGTCCAGCGTTTCGCCCGGCTTGAGCGCCAGCGTCACGATGGCGCGGCGCAACTCGTCGGTGACCGAGGCCGTCACGTTGCCGCGCGTCATGGCGAGCGGCGGCCCCAGAAATTCATAGGGACTGGGCTTGACGTTCATGCTAACATGTTAGTCCGAGGGGCTTGGCGAGGCAATCGCGCGGGCCCAATGTTTCTCTTTCCGTGCGCCCGCACGGATTTCCGGACCTGCCAGGAAAACCCGATGAACGAAGCCGCCCCGATCTCCGCCCCCCGCACGCTGGTGCTCAACCCTCAGGACAATGTCGCGGTGGCCCTCGGCAACCTCGATGCGGGCATCACGACCCCGCAGGGGATCGTCATCCCCAAGCGGGTCCCCAAGGGGCACAAATTCGCGACGCGCGCCATCGCCGCCGGCCAGCCGGTGCTCAAGTTCGGGCAAATCATCGGCTTTGCCAAGTCCGACATTCAGCCGGGCGAGTGGGTACACGAGCACAATTGCGGAATCGGCGAGGAGCACGGGGCGTTCGCCCGCGACTACGCCTTCTGCGAGGGGGCGGTGCCGACGAAATTCGTTCCCGAGGCGGAGCGCGCCACGTTCGAGGGTTTCCGGCGGGCCAACGGCAAGGTCGGAACGCGCAACTATCTGGGCGTTTTGACCTCGGTCAACTGCTCGACGACGGTCGCCGGCTTCATCGTCAAGGAGATCGAGCGTTCGGGCATTCTCGACGACTACCCCAACATCGACGGGATCGTCGCGCTCAAGCAGGCCAATGGCTGCATCATCGACTATCGCGGAGTGATCTTCGATACGCTGAAGCGCACCACCTGGGGCTACGCCACCAACCCGAACATGGGGGGCGTCGTCATGGTCGGGCTCGGCTGCGAGGGATTCCAGATCCCGCGCTTCAAGGAAGCCTACAAAATCGAGGAGAGCGAGACCTTCCGCACCATGACCATCCAGGAGATGGGCGGCACGAAGAAGACCGTCGAGGCCGGGGTCGAGGCGGTCAAGGAGATGCTGGAGACCGTCAACAATGTGCGGCGGGAGACCGTCCCCGCGTCCGAGCTGATGCTGGCTCTGCAGTGCGGCGGCTCGGACGGCTATTCGGGCATCACGGCCAACCCGGCGCTCGGCGTCGCGGCCGATATTCTTGTGCGCAATGGCGGCACCGCGATCCTTTCCGAAACACCCGAAATCTATGGCGCCGAGCACCTCCTGACGCGCCGCGCGGCGAGCCGTGAAGTCGGCGAGAAGCTCGTCGAGATCATCCACTGGTGGGAAGAGTACGCCCAGCGCAACAACATGGAAATGAACAACAATCCCTCCCCGGGCAACAAGCTCGGCGGGCTCACGACGATCCTCGAGAAGTCGCTCGGCGCGGCGGCCAAGGGCGGCACCGAGCCCTTGACGGCGGTCTACCATTACGCCGACCCGGTGACCGAGAAGGGGTTCGTGTTCATGGACACGCCCGGCTACGATCCGGTCTCGGCGACGGGACAGATCGCGGGCGGCGCCAACGTCCTCGCCTTCACCACCGGGCGCGGCTCGGCCTATGGCGCCAAGCCCACGCCGTCGATCAAGATCGCCACCAATTCGGACGTTTATGCCAAGATGATCGACGACATGGACATCAATGGCGGCGACGTGCTCGACGGGCACACGCTCGAGGAAAAGGGGCAGGAAATCTTCGACGAAATCCTCGCCGTCGCCTCGGGCAAGAAGACCAAGTCGGAGCTTTTGGGCTACGGCGACAACGAGTTCGTCCCCTGGCAGATCGGCGCGACCTTCTGATGCGCCGGTTTTCCCTGAGCGGGGAGTGCGCCCACGGGGGAGTTGAGCGGCCGTCGGGATGAGAAGCCTCCACGTCATCGTCCGCGGCCGCGTCCAGGGCGTGGGCTTTCGCGCCTGGGTCGAAATGGAAGCGGGCGCGCGCCGCCTCTCCGGCTGGGTGCGCAACCGCCGCAACGGCACGGTCGAGGCGGTGATCGCGGGCGAGGCAGCGGCGGTCGATGCCATGCTCCGCGCACTGCGGGAGGGGCCGCCGGCGGCGCGGGTCGAGGCGCTCGAGGTCGCCGAATGGGCCGATCCCGTCCCACCCGGCTTCGAGATGCGGCCGACGGCCTAGGACCCGGCCGCTGCGGGATCAGCCCCGCCGCGCTTCCCCTGGTCGCCGGCTCATCTCGTGCGGATCAGGGCCGCTGCACGCCGTTGGCCATGGTGTGGAGCAGGTGCATCGAATCGGTTGCGGCGATGAACAGCCAGTTCCGCTTCGGCCCGCCAAAGGTCAGGTTGGCGACGGTGCGCGGCGTCCGGATCTTGCCGATCATCACGCCCGAGGGGCTGAGGATGTGGACGCCGTCGCCGGCGCTGGTCCACACGTTGCCATCGGTATCGACGCGGAAGCCGTCCGGCAGGCCGGGATTGATTTCGGCGAAGACGCGGCTGTTGGCGAGCGTGTTGTCCGACCGCACGTCGAAGGCGCGGATGTGGTGCGGCCGGTCGGGGCCGAAGCTCGCGGCGCTGTCGGCGATGTAGAGGATCGATTCGTCGGGCGAGAAGGCGAGCCCGTTGGGCCGGTCGAAATCGTCGACGACGACCGTGAGCGACCCGCTCGCCGGATCGAAGCGATAGACGTAGCAGCCGGGCTGCTCCTGCGGGTTCTTGTGGCCCTCATAGTCGCTCTCGATGCCGTAGGCGGGGTCGGTGAACCAGATCGTCCCGTCGGACTTGACCACCACGTCGTTGGGTGAGTTGAGGGGCTTGCCGTTGTAGCTCGAGGCGAGGACGGTGATGCGCCCGTCGACCTCGGTGCGCTCGAGCCGGCGGTTGCCGTGCGAGCAGGAAACGAGCCGCCCCTGCCGGTCGCGCGTGTGGCCGTTGGTGTTGCCGGCGGGCGAACGGAAGACGGAGACGCCGACGCCGGGAATCCAGCGCATGATGCGGTCGTTGGGGATATCGCTCCAGAGCAGGTAATTGCCATCGGCGAACCACACCGGCCCTTCGGCCCAGCGGCAATCGCTGTAGAGCGTCTCGAGCCGTGCGGCGCCGCTCACGAGGTGCCGGAATTCCCGCTCGTAGTGATCATAAATCGGACCGCTGTCGGCCATGACGCTTCTCCCCTCGACCTGCCGCATGCCAGCGGCTCTTTCTTGCGGCGTGCAATGCAGCATGCGGCCGCGATTTGGGCAAGCTCAGAGGCGGATGATCCCGGCCGTCGAAGGCTCGAAACCACAGCCCCGGTAGAAGCCTTCGAGCTCGGGGCGGTAGTCGACGTGCAGCCAGTCGAAGCCGCGGCCCTTGAGGTGCGCGACCATGGCGCGGACGAGGGCCGTGCCGATGCCGCGGTGCCGCAGGTCCGGGCGGACGGTGGGATCGAGGAGGAAGGCGTGGACACCCCCATCCCAGGCGACGTTGACGTAGCCGACGAACAGCCCGTCGAGATAGGCGCTGGCATGGCAGTAGCTGTGGCGGTGGACCCGCGCCAGTTCCTCGTCGGTCCAGCGGGCGCCGAGTGTGGCCATCGCGGCGGCATCGAGCTTTTCGTCGAAGCGGAATTCGAGCGGCGGGGTCACAGCGTCAGCCGGAAAATCAGCTTGTCGTCGCCGCGGTCGTAAAAATCCTCGAACCGCGCCCGCTCCTCGAAGCCCATTGCCCGATAGAAGGCGCGGGCGCGGGCATAGGGCTCGCGCGAGGAGGTTTCGGCAAAGAGCCAGAGGCCACGCTTGGATTTGGCGAAGCGGGCGGTGCGGCCCAGAAGTTCGCGGGCGAGGCCGGTGCCCCGCCGCTCGGGCGCGACGGCGATCCAGTAGAGATCGAAGCTCACCTCGGTCAGCGGGATGCGGTCGAAGCAGGTGAAGCCGAGCAATGGCCCGCCCGGCTCCTCGGCGAACATGAAGCGATAGGTTTCGGTGCCGTCGAGCGTGGTGGTCGCGAGGTTGCCCGCCATCCGGATTTCCTCGGCGGAGAAGACGCCCGTTGCGGCAACGAGGTCGGAAATCTTCTGCGGGTCGGCGGGTTCAGCGATCTGGCGCCAGCGGATGAGTTCTGACAAGGGCGGTCTCGATCAGTCGGGCGACGATGTCGGCCTGGGTGAGCCCCGCCTCCCGGGCAGCGGCGCAGAAACCGGCATCGGCCGAGAGGCACGGATTGGCATTGAGCTCGAGAATATAAGGGTTGCCGGCCTCGTCCACACGGAAATCGACGCGGGCGTAGCCGGTGAGGTCGAAAGCCCGCCAGGCGGCGAGCGCGAGTTCGGTCAGTTCAGCGAGCAGAGGGGCATCGGCGGGCGTTTTGGAGAAGCGACGCGGCGTTGCCGAATAGGCGGCCGACGCCTCGGCCCATTTTTCCTCGTAGCCGAGGATGCGCGGGCGGGTCGGGTCGAGGAAAAGGATTTCGGCGGGCGGCAGGGCGCGCGGGCCTTCGGGCGTCTCGAGGATCGCGACGTTGAACTCGCGGCCGTCGATGAATTGCTCGGCCAGCCAGGCCCCGCCCCGCTCGGCGCGGCGCGCGGCGAGGAGGGCCGCCGCCGCTTCGGCCCCCGTGACGAGGCTCGTGCCGTCGATGCCGATCGAGGCGTGCTCGATCGCGGATTTGACGATGTAGCGGATCGGCGGGGAAGCGGGCGGGACGGGGCTACTCGGTGGCGTTGAGCCCACCCCACCACCGGGAGCCTGGCGGCCGTCGAGGTCGTCGGGCACCGGCAGGCCGGCATCGTGAAGGCGGCGCTTCATCCCGCGCTTGTCGCCGAGGGCGCGCAGGGCCCGGGTCCCGGCGCCGGTATAGGGGAGGCCCAGGCGATCGAGGCACTCGGTGACGCGAAAAACCTGGTCCGGACCCTCCGGCAGGTCCTCGACGAGGTTTACGACCACATCAGGGCGATGGCGCCGCAATGCGTCGGCGGTCGCGGCGCGATCAGGACCGAAGACCACGGTTAAGGGATCATTGCCAAGCATGGTTAAGCATTGATGAATTTCCCGCGCCTGGACGAAGGTATCCGCCTCGTCCGCGGGGGCGTCCGGGTCTTCCGGTGGCACGAGGATCGCAACCTTGACGTTGCTCATCGGGGGGCGAGGCGGGCGGAAGCTTCGGCCAGAATGGCCCCGATCAGCGCCTCATAGGACATGCCCGCCTGCTCGGCGAGCACCGGCAGTTCCGACCAGCCCGGCCTCAGCCCCGCCAAGGGATTTGCCTCGATGAAGGCCGGGCGCCCCTCGGCGTCGCAGCGGATGTCAATGCGGCCGGCGTCGCGGCAGCCGAGCGCCCGCCAGGCGGCGAGCGCCACGGCGCCCGCCTCGCGGGCCGTCGGGTCGTCGGCAAGGGTCAGGACGTCATAGGCGTCCATCTTGTTGCGAAAGGAATAAGCGGAAGGGTCGCCTCCCGGCTTGAACGTCACCTCGGCGACGCCGATGAGGCGGGCCCCGGCGCCACTGCCCAGTATCCCGACGGTGAATTCACGGCCGGGCAGGTAGGTCTCGACCAGCGCCGGCTGCCGGTAGTCCTTCAGCACCTCGAGGCATTTTCGAGTCAGCGCGGCGCGGTCGGCGACCCTGCTCGTTTCGGCGACCCCCTTCGAGGTGCCCTCGGCGATGGGTTTGACGAACAGCGGGTAGGGCAGGGCGACGGCCTGGAGGTCGCGCGCCGAGCGCACCACGGCAAAATCGGGCGTCGCAATGCCGGCCTGCCGCACCACGAGCTTGGCCAGCGACTTTTCCATGGCGACCGCCAGCACCTCGGCGGTCGAGAAGGTGAAGGGGATGCCGAACCCTTCGAGGAGGGCCGGGACCTGCGACTCCCGCGCGACCCCCGAAACGCCTTCGGCGATGTTGAAGACGAGGTCCCAGCGGGCACCCTGGGCGAGGGCCGTCACCAGAGCGGGCAGCGCGCCGATGCGCTCGACCTCGTGTCCGTGGCCGCTTATGGCGGCCTCGAGCGAATCAATGGTGATCGGGGCGTCGAACTCGCCGGCTTCTTCCTCGGAGAACCCCCGGGCGAGGTAATCGTCCCTCAAATCGTAAGTCAGGCCGATCCGCATCAGCGGGCCTCGAACCAGAGCGGGGTGCCGTAGTCGATGGTCACCTCTTCCCCTGCCTCGATGTCGCGCGCGGCGAGCAGCGAGATGGCCCCGGCGCCGATATCGCAATGAACCGTGGCGTTGGGCGCGTCCGAGTGGTTGGCCAGCGAGAGGACACCAAAGGCGAGCGCCTCGACGAAGGGCGGCTCCTCCCAGGCGAAGACATAGTCGAAGAGCGGCGAGCCTTGCGGCGGGCTCGCCTCGGCCGAAAGCCGCACGACGGGGGCAATTTCGATCAGTTCCCCATGGCGGATCGGCTCGATGGCGACGACCCCACGGCCGCGTCCCTCGAGCAGGGCGACGCGGATGCCGGGATGCCGCGGCACGTCGAGGGGCTCGGTCACGACGGTCGATAGAGCCCGCTGGTCTCGTCGAGCGCAAAGCCCGCGGCCCTCAGGGCGTCCTCAGCGGCACCCGTCCGGCCCCCGGGGTCGGGATAGCGGTAGAGGCCACCCTCGAAATTGGTGAGCAGCAGGTCGTCCCCCTCGCGGCCGGCCACATAGTCCGGCAGCAGCGGGATCTTGCCGCCGCCGCCCGGCGCGTCGATCACGAATTGCGGCACGGCGTAGCCGCTCGTGTGACCGCGGAGGCCGCGTATGATTTCGAGGCCTTTTTCGACCGGCGTGCGGAAGTGCGCCGAGCCGGAAACGGGATCGCACTGGTAGAGGTAATAAGGTTTTACGCGCGCCCGCAGCAGGCCCTGGAACAGCGGCTTCAGCGTTTCGACGGAATCGTTGATGCCCTTGAGCAGCACCGTCTGGCTGCCGAGCGGAATGCCCGCATCGGCAAGGCGGGCACAGGCTTCGATTGTTTCGGGGGTGAGTTCGTCGGGATGGGTGAAGTGGATGGACATCCAGAGCGGGTGGAAACGCTTCAGCATGCGGGTGAGCTTCAGCGTGACGCGCTGCGGCATGACGACGGGAATCTTGGTGCCGATGCGCAGGAATTCGAGATGTGGAATGCGTCGGAGCCGATCGAGCAGCCATTCGAGCTTGTCGTCGCCGATCGAGAGTGGATCGCCGCCCGAGAGCAGGCAGTCACGCACCGCGGGATGCGCTTCGATGTACTGGGCCGCCTTCTCCCACTGGCTGACCGAGAACGAGTACTCGCCGTTGGTCTCCCCAACCATGCGCGAGCGTGTGCAATAGCGGCAATAGGTGGAGCAGAAGCCGGTGGTTAGGAAGAGCACGCGGTCGGGATAGCGGTGGACGAGGCCCGGCACGGCCGTGTCGTGGTCCTCGTGCAGCGGGTCGGGGTCTTCGCCGAGCCCCTGGATGAATTCGCCGCCGACCGGGATGTGGGTGCGACGCAGCGGCTGACCGGGATCGGTGGGCGAGAGCAGCGAGAGATAATAGGGGGTGATGGCGATCGGCAAGTTGCCGGTGCGCTGGATCACCGCGGCGCGCTCGTCGGGCGTGAGATCGATGATTTTCTCGAGCACGTCGAGGCGCCGGACGCGGTTGCGGACCTGCCATTTCCAGTCGTTCCACTCGGCGGTGGTGGTGCCGGGGAAGTGGCGCCTGAGGAAGGCCCGGGAGCGGGCCGACAGGGGGAAGCGGTTGATCGGCTCTATTTTGTGCGGCACCAGCGGACGCCGCAGCGGCGCCGCGACCTGGAGCGCCGACAAGCCGGCCGGCGGCGATGAATTCAGCACCGGTGGCGGCAACTCGATGTTCACGCTCTCCCCGGCCTCTGTTTGCGTCGTCTGCCGCTGACGACGCCCTGTACTTCCGGGGTCGGGCTCTTCAGCCCGAAACTCTTCGTTGTTCACGGAAGTTCCCCTCGATCAACTGACGCGGGTGGGCGCTTTGCTTCGACTCGCCCGACCCGGTTACAGAAGCGTATGTTACGACGACTTTATTCGCGCTTCAAATCCCATATCGGTGAAAGAAAAGCGGCTTTTCTGTGTTGAAAAGTCGCGGGTGGCAATTTGACCGGTGCGCTCAAGCGTGGCCGTCGGCGAGCCCCGCCAACTCGTCGATGATGGGGCAATCCGGCCGCTCGTCGCCGTCGCAGGCCTCGGCCAGGTGCGAGAGCGTTCGGCGCATCTCCTTCAGCCGCCGGATTTTCGCGTCGAGCTGGGCGATGTGGGACTCCGTCAGGCGCTTCACGTCGGCGCTCGAGCGCTGCCGGTCGCCCCAGAGGCGCAGCAGGTCGGCGATCTCGTCGAGCGAGAAACCGAGGTCGCGTGCCCGCCGCACGAAGGCCAGGCGGTGCAGGTCGTGGTGGCCGTAGTCGCGGTAGTTGCTGTCGCGCCGTCCCGGCGGCGGAATGAGCCCGATCGACTCATAGTGGCGGATCATCTTGGCCGATACGCCCGAGCGCCGGGCAACCTCGCCGATCTGCATGACACTCTCCATATAAAGGCTGCTTGACCTTACCATGATGGGAAGGTCTAGGTACAGGTCAACCCACATCCTCATGGTGAGGTGCGAGCCCTCGGCGAGCCTCGAACCACGGGAGGTGTCGGGTCCTCATGGTGAGGTGCGAGCCGCGAGGCGAGCCTCGAACCACGGGAGGTGTATCACCGAGGGTCCTTCGAGGCTCGGCCCCCTGGGCCGAGCACCTCAGGATGAGGCTTTGAGGCTCGGCCCGCTCGGGCCGAGCACCTCAGGATGAGGCTTCGAGGCTCCGCCCTGGGCCGAGCACCTCAGGATGAAGTTACTGGCAGGAGAGATCGATGGATCATGAGCATCACCATTCCGCGCCGGCGGATTCAGCCGGGGCCGCGATCGATCCGGTCTGCGGGATGACCGTCGACCCGCAGAAGGACAGATGGACCGCCGTCCATGACGGGGAGACCTACTATTTCTGCAGCGAGGGCTGTCGCGACAAGTTCGTTGCGGATCCGGCGACCTATCTCGCGCCCGACCGGTTCGCGGTGCCGATGGCGGCCGCGCACGGCCATTCCGGGCACGATCACGCCCACCACCACGCGGCGCATGCGGGCCCGGCGCCCGTGGCCGCGCCGGTCCCCCGGGGCACCAAATGGACCTGCCCGATGCACCCCGAGATCATCCGAGACGCGCCCGGCGACTGCCCGATCTGCGGCATGGCGCTCGAGCCGATCGCCGGCTCGGCGGCGGATGAGGTCAATCCGGAACTCGTCGATTTCACGCGGCGGCTCTGGGTTTCGGCGGCGCTCAGCGTGCCGCTCCTCGTCATCGCCATGTCGCCGATGGTCGGCCTGCCCCTCCGGCAGTGGATCGGCGAGCCGCTCGCCGGCTGGATCGAGTTCGTGCTGGCGACGCCGGTCGTTGTCTGGGCGGCGCAGCCCTTCTTCCGCCGCTTCTGGAATTCGCTGCGCAACCGTTCGCCCAATATGTGGACGCTGATCGGGCTCGGGGTCGGGGCGGCCTATCTCTTCTCGCTCGCCGCGCTCGTCTTTCCGCGCGCCTTTCCGATGAGCGCCGGCATGGAGGGGCCACCGCTCTATTTCGAAGCCTCGGCGGTGATCATCGCGCTCGTCTTCGTCGGGCAGGTGCTGGAACTCCGGGCGCGGGCCGAAACCGGCAGTGCGCTGCGGGCGCTGCTCGATCTCGCGCCGAAGACCGCGCGGCTGGTTCGCGACGGCGAGGAGCGCGACGTGCCGCTCGAAGCCGTGCAGAAGGGCGATCTCCTGCGCGTGCGGCCGGGCGATGCGGTACCGGTCGACGGCGTCATCACCGAGGGCGAGACGCATGTCGACGAATCCATGCTGACGGGCGAGCCATTGCCGGTCCGCAAGGGGGTCGAGAGCGCCGTGACCGGCGGGACGCTCAACGGCGAAGGCAGCTTCGTCATGCGCGCCGAGCGCGTCGGCGCCGAGACCCGGTTGAGCCAGATCGTCGAACTCGTGAGCACGGCGCAGCGCAGCCGCGCCCCGATCCAGGCCCTGGCCGACCGGGTCGCCGCCTGGTTCGTGCCGCTGGTCGTCGCCATCGCGGTTGCGAGCTTCATCGCCTGGCTCATGCTCAGCCACGACATCGCCGAGGCGATGGTTGCGGCGGTTTCGGTGCTCATCATCGCCTGTCCCTGCGCGCTCGGCCTTGCGACGCCGATGTCGGTGATGGTCGCGACGGGGCGGGGCGCCCGGGCGGGCGTCCTCATCCGCGATGCCGAGGCACTCGAGCGGTTCGCCGGAGTCGACGTCCTCATCGTCGACAAGACCGGGACGCTCACCGAGGGCCACCCGACGCTCGGGGACGTGGTCCCGGTCAAGGGCGCTAACGAGGGCCGGGTGCTGTCGGTCGCGGCGGCGCTCGAGCGGGGCTCGGCGCACCCGATCGCCCGGGCCATCCTCAAGGGAGCCGAGGCGCGCGGCGCCAAGCGCCTTGCGGTCAGCGGTTTCAGGTCGGTCACGGGCAAGGGCGTCCTCGGCACGATTGCGGCCCGGCCGGCGGCGCTGGGCAACCTCGCGCTGATGGAAGAGCAGGGGATCGCGGTATCGGCCGAAATCCGCGCACTCATCGAACGGGAACCGCTCCGCTCACAGACGGCGATGCTGGTCGCGGAAGGCGGAGCCGTCATCGGCGTCGTCGCGGTGACCGACCCGGTCAAGAAGAGCGCCCGGAAGTCGCTCGATGCGCTGCGCGCCGAAGGCCTCGAGGTCGCAATGGCGACCGGGGACGCGGCGGGACCGGCCGCCGCCGTCGCGGCAGCGCTCGGGCTCTCGCGGTTCGAAGCGGGGATGACGCCCGAGGGCAAGCACGCGCTCGTCGAACAGCTGCGGGGTGAGGGGCGCCGGGTCGCGATGGCCGGCGACGGCGTCAACGACGCGCCGGCGCTCGCCGCGGCCGATGTGGGGATCGCCATGGGAACCGGCGCCGACGTCGCCATCGAGCAGGCGGGGCTCACCTTGCTGCAAGGGGATCTCTCGGCGATCGTGCGCGCCCGGCGTCTCGCGGAAGCGGCGCTGCGAAACATCCGGCAGAACCTCTGGCTCGCCTTCGGCTACAACGCGGTGTGCATTCCCGTCGCGGCGGGCGTGCTTTATCCGCTGACCGGATGGCTCCTCTCGCCGATGATCGCGGCGGCGGCGATGAGCCTCTCCTCCGTCAGCGTCATCGGCAATGCGCTAAGGCTGCGCCGGGTGAAGCTCTAGTGGTCGGCCCGCGTTCGGGCGCGGCAGGCGCCCGCGTCAACCCCGGCGCGGGGCAGAGCCTAGTGCCGTGTCGCCGAGCGCAGCGCCGACAGCTCGGTCGGGCGGATCAGTCGGGCATGGGCCACCGTCACCGAGTGCAGCGGGCCCTCGATCCTCTCCTCCCAGAAGGCGAGGAATTTCGCGAGGCCGGGGAACTCGGGGAAGAGATCGAACTGCTGCCAGAGGAACTCCTGCAGCATCTCGCGGTGATCCGGCATGTGGTAGATGATCTTTGCCGTGGTGAGACCGTAGCCTTCAAGGCTGGATGGCGAAGCAGGCGAAGCAAGCATCGTTCAGCTCCTTTCCGGATGCTCAACGATTATAGAGCCGATTGGTTACTGATCCGCAAGCATTCTTGGGCAGAAAGACGTGCGCGATCAATGGCTTGGCAGCAGTATTGGGGGACTGCTGACAACCGGCCGTCGGCGGCTTCGTGCCGGGCAAAGGCCATCGCCGGAGGGGCTCGCCCGGCGAGAGGCATCCGGCCCCGAAAGGGGGCCGGGAGGCGGGGTCAGTCCTTGGCGCGCTCGACGTAGGAAGCGTCGGCGGTCATGATCACGACCCGGGTGCCGGCCGTGATGTGCGGCGGCACCATTGTCTTGACGCCGTTGGAGAGGGTCGCCGTCTTGAACGAGGAGGAGGCGGTCTGCCCCTTCACCACGGGCTCCGTCTCGACGATCTCGAGGGTCACGCGCTGCGGCAACTCGATCGAGAGGGCCTGGCCCTCAAAGGTCTTGATAAAGACCTGCATGCCGTCCTGGAGGAACGCCGCCTGGTCGCCCACGACGTCGGGTGAGACGGTCAGCTGCTCGTAGGTCTCGGGCTCCATGACGTGGAAACCTTCGGCGTCCTGGTAGAGATAGGTATAGGCGCGCTCGTCGACGTCGGCCTTCTCGACCATCTCGACCGTGCGCCAGCGCGCCGTGACCTTCACCCCGTCGCTGATGCGCCGCATGTCGACCTGCGTGACCGAATTGCCCTTGCCGGGGTGGATGTTCTCGGCCGTGAGGATCACGTAGAGCTTGCCGTCGTCGTGCTCGACCACGTTGCCCTTGCGCAGCGAGGAGGCGATGACCTTGACCATATTTCTTCCTTGTCCGGACGGTTGCGGCGGCCTAGACAGCGGGCCGATCGGGCGGTCCGGGCGCGCCAGTATTGCGGTTTCGCGCCGCCCGATAGCGCAATTTCCCGCAAACCGCCAGTCCCGAGCCGAAAAGAGCCGCCTTTGCCTTCCTCGCCCGCGCCCGATGCGCCTTCGCCCTGGTGGACGCCTTCGGTCCACGCCGACCGCCGGCCGGCGCTCTTGGCGCGGGCGCGGATCGAGCGGGCGATCCGGGCGCATTTGGAAGCCGAGGATTTCCTCGTCGTCGATCCCCCGGGGTTGCAGCGCTCACCGGGCAACGAAACGCACCTCCACGCCTTTTCGACGACGATGATCGGCAATGACGGGCTGGGGCAGGCGATGTATCTCCACACCTCCCCCGAATTCTCGATGAAAAAGCTGCTCGCGGCCGGCGAGCGGCGCATCGCGAGTTTCGGGCATGTGTGGCGCAACCGCGAACGGGGGCCGCTGCACCATCCCGAGTTCACCATGCTCGAATGGTACCGGGCGGGGACGGACTACGATGCCGTCATCGCCGACTGCATCGATCTTTTGCGGCTCGCCGCGGAAGCATCGGGGTCGCGGGCGCTGCGTTACCGGGGACGGGCGGCCGATCCCTTCGCCGAACCCGAGCGGCTGAGCGTTGCCCAGGCTTTCGCCCGCCACGCGGGCGTCGACCTCTTTTCGACCATGGACGCCGAGGGGAAGACCGATGCCGATGCGCTTGCCGGAGAACTGCGGCGCGCGGGGCTCGACGTGCCGGCCGAATACACCTGGTCCTATCTCTTCAGCCGGGTGCTGGTCGAGCGGGTCGA
>DASZTU010000214.1:0-4432 GCA_035547975.1 Devosiaceae bacterium
AACGTCACGGGCACGCCGACCTATATCATCGGGGACACGATCATTCCGGGCGCCGTGCCGATCGAGCAGCTGGAGCAGGCCATCGCGAACATGCGGGCCTGCGGCAGTGCCGTGAGCTGCCCCGCCCAGGCGGGGTGATCCGGCCGGTCGCGTCTCCCGTGCGTCCTTTGCGACTGAGCGTGTCGCGCCCGGGCAGCCGCTCGCCCGCGACCGCCCCCTGCCCTTGCTTTTCCGTGCATTTCGTATAGTCGAGCTAGCGCTTCGGCGACCCGGAAGGCACAACGCGCGACATGTCCAAACGCATTCTCGTCCTCAACGGGCCCAACCTCAATTTCCTCGGTGTGCGCGAACCGCAGACCTATGGCTCGGAGACGCTGGCCGACGTCGAGGCACTCTGCCGCCGCGAAGCGCAGGCACACGGTATCGACATCGATTTCCGGCAGTCGAACCACGAGGGTGAACTCGTCACCTGGATTCAGCAGGCGCGCGGTCCCTTCGATGGCGTCGTGATCAATCCGGGTGCCTATTCGCACACCTCGGTCGCCATTCACGATGCGCTGCGCCTGCTCGACGTGCCGATCGTGGAGGTGCACCTGAGCAACATTCACGCCCGCGAGTCGTTCCGGCACCACTCCTTTGTCTCCCCGGTCGCGACCGGCGTCATTTGCGGGCTCGGCCCCGAGGGGTATAGGCTCGCGATCATCGCGTTGGCCGGAAAGTTTGAGGGATGAGCATTTTGCCGAGAGAGCCCAAGACCATGAACAAACCTTCCGCCTCGGTCGATGCCGACCTCGTGCGATCCATCGCGGAACTGGTCAACGAGCAGAACCTCGCCGAAATCGAAATCGAATCCGAGACCTTTCGCGTGCGCGTGACGCGCGCCTTCGCCGGCTCGACCCCGCAGCCGATGCACGTCTATAGCGCGCCCCAGGCCTATCCGGCGGCTCCGCACGCCGCGCCGGTTGCGCATTCTCCCGCGCCTCCCCTCGGCGCCGCGCCGAACGCGGCCGCGGAGGATCTCGCCGCCAATCCCAACACGCTCACCTCGCCGATGGTCGGAACGGCCTATCGCTCGCCCGAGCCCAATGCCGCGCCTTTCGTCGAAGTCGGCGCCAAGGTCAGCGAGGGCCAGACCGTCCTCATCATCGAGGCGATGAAGACGATGAACCAGATCCCGGCGCACCGTTCCGGCACGGTGTCGCGCATCCTCGTCAACGACGCGCAGCCGGTCGAGTATGGCGAACCGCTGCTCGTCATCGAGTAGGCGGCGCGCATGTTCCAGAAAGTCCTCATCGCCAATCGCGGCGAGATCGCGCTGCGCATCCTGCGCGCCTGCAAGGAACTCGGCATCGCAACGGTCGCGGTGCATTCGCAGGCCGACGCCAATGCCATGCACGTCCGCCTCGCCGACGAGAGCGTGTGCATCGGCCCGAACCCGGCCCGGGATTCCTACCTCAACATCCCCTCGATCCTCGCTGCCTGCGAGATCACGGGCGCCGACGCGGTGCACCCCGGCTACGGGTTCCTGAGCGAGAACGCGCGGTTCGCGCAGATCCTGCTCGAGCACAAGATCGCCTTCATCGGCCCCTCCCCGCATCACATCGAGATCATGGGGGACAAGATCACTGCCAAGAAGACGGCGGTCGAGCTCGGCATTCCGGTCGTCCCCGGCTCCGAGGGCGAGGTGAAGACCGCGGCCGAGGCGCAGGCGCTGGCGCAGAAGATCGGCTACCCCGTGCTCGTCAAGGCGACGGCCGGCGGCGGCGGCCGCGGCATGAAGGTTGCCCGCAATGACGAGGAAATGTCCGTCGCCCTGTCGACGGCCCGGAGCGAGGCCAAGGCCGCCTTCGGCAACGATTCCGTGTACATCGAGAAATACCTCGAAAAGCCCCGGCACATCGAAGTGCAGATCATCGGCGACGGGCAGGGCAATGCCGTTCACCTCGGCACGCGCGACTGCTCGCTGCAGCGCCGGCACCAGAAGGTGTGGGAAGAAGCGACGGCCCCGACCGTGCCGGCGGAACAGCGCGACCGGATCGGCGAAATCTGTGCGGCCGCCATGCGCAAGCTCAAATACTCGGGCGCCGGCACGATCGAGTTCCTCTACGAGAACGGCGAGTTCTACTTCATCGAGATGAACACGCGCCTCCAGGTCGAGCACCCGGTGACCGAGCGCGTGACCAACATCGACATCGTCTATGAGCAGATCAGCGTCGCCTCCGGCCAGAAGCTCTCGATCCGCCAGGACGAGGTACGCTTCGTCGGACACGCCATTGAGGTGCGCATCAACGCCGAAGACCCGCAGACCTTCACCCCCTCGCCGGGCAAGATCACCTTCTACCACCCCGCGGGCGGCTTTGGCGTGCGCATCGATTCGGCGGTCTATCAGGGCTACTCGATCCCGCCCTACTACGACAGCCTGATCGGCAAGCTCATCGTGCACGGCCGCACGCGGGCCGAGTGCCTGCAGCGCCTGCGCCGTGCGATCGACGAATTCGTGGTGGATGGGGTCAAGACCACCCTGCCCCTGTTCCAGCGGCTCGTGCGTGAGCCCGACATCATCGCCGGCGAATACGACATCCACTGGCTGGAAAAATACCTCGCGGCCAACAAGGCCTGACCAGGTGATCGGCAGGCACCCGCAAGCTTGACGCGCCGGGGGCGCGTTGCCGGCCCGGTCCTCGCCTCCTATATTGCCACCATGTCCAGGAAGCCCGACCCGTTCGCCATCGAACTCACGCCGGAGCTGATTATCCGGGCGTATGCGGCGGGCATCTTTCCGATGGCCGAGCACGCGGGCTCCGCCGACCTCTTCTGGGTGTCGCCGGAGATGCGGGGCGTGCTCCCCCTTGATCGCTTCCACGCCTCAAAGAGCCTGCGCAAGAAGCTGCGTCATCATCCGTTCTCGATCCGCGTCGATACCGATTTCGACGCCATCATCGAAGGCTGCGCGACGGTGGGCGACGACCGGGATTCCACCTGGATCAACGGCGAGATTCGCCGTCTTTACGGTGAGCTCTTCCGGCGCGGCTATGTGCATACGGTCGAGGTCTGGGAGGGAGATGCGCTCGTCGGCGGCCTCTACGGGCTGTCGCTGGGCGCCGCGTTCTTTGGCGAATCGATGTTTCACCGCGCGACCGATGCCAGCAAGATCGCCATGGCCCACCTCGTGGAAAGGCTGAGGGCCGGCGGCTACAGCCTCCTCGATACGCAATTCGTGACCGATCACTTGCGCAGCCTCGGGGGAATCGAGATTCCGCGCGCAACCTACGAGATGCAGCTCGCCGAAGCGCTGGGCCACAAGGGCGATTTTTTCGCCCTGGACCGCTCGGAGCCGACAACCTAGGCGGCACGCCGGCGTTCCTCAGAAAGAGGACGAACATGGCTATTCCCGTCGAACTGCCGTCAGACGCAACCGCCCCCTTTCTGCCGATGGAAGCGAAGCTCGCGCCGGAACTGCCCCATGGTCCGGGGTGGCAGTTCGAGCCCAAGTGGGACGGGTTCCGCTGCCTCGCCGTGCGCCGGGAAGGCCGGGTTGCGCTTTTCGCCAAGTCGGGCAAGGGGCTGACGCGCTTCTTTCCGGAGATGGTCGAAGCACTCGCCGCCGCCGGGACCGAGGATTTCATTCTCGACGGCGAGCTGGTGATCCCGGTGGGCGAGAGCCTCGATTTCGACGCCCTGCAGATGCGGCTCCATCCGGCCGAGAGCCGCATCCGCAAGCTCGCGCGGGAAACCCCGGCCCGCTACATCGTGTTCGATCTGCTGCGCCGGGGCGACAGCGAGCTATCGGAACAACCGCTCTCGGCCCGCCGGGACGCGCTCGAGGCGTTCGTCGCCTCGCTCCATGCCTCGCCGGCGCTGCGGCTTTCCCCGTTCACCCGGGATCGCGCCGAGGCCCAGCGATGGCTCGGCAAGACCGGGGCGGCGCTCGATGGCGTCGTCGCCAAGCGCGTCGACGACCGGTATCATCCCGGCGAGCGGGCGATGATCAAGGTCAAGCCGATCCGCACCGCCGACTGCGTGGTCGGCGGCTTCCGCTACGGCACGGGGAGCCGGCAGGTGGGCTCCCTGCTGCTCGGGCTCTATGATGCGGAGGGGCGCCTCAACCATGTCGGCTTCACCTCGGGCATCGCCGCGGCGAAGCGCCAGGAGCTGACGCAACGGCTCGAGAGCATCAGGGGCGGGCCCGGATTCACCGGCAACGCCCCCGGCGGCCCGAGCCGGTGGTCAACCGAACGCTCGACCGAGTGGGTGCCGCTCGAGCCCCGGCTGGTCGTTGAGGTCGCCTATGATCAGGTGACCGCCAACCGCTTCCGGCACGGCACGCGGCTCGTGCGCTGGCGTCCCGACAAGGCGCCGTCGCAATGCACCTTCGACCAGCTCCAGCGGGAGGCCCGGCCGAGCCGCCTCATCCGGGAGCTCCTCGCCTGAG
>DASZTU010000215.1:0-7976 GCA_035547975.1 Devosiaceae bacterium
AGTCGTTCTTCGACCTCGTCAGCAAGATCAATCTCGAGCCCAAGGACCTCGACTACAAGAAGGCCTACACGACCAAGTTCGTGTGCAAGGGCGTTGGCCTCGACCTGATGCCAAAGAGCTGAGCAACCCAATGACAAGCGGGTCGCGGCACGCGCGGCCGCGATCCCCACGCGAGACGACCGACTTGACTGACGCCGACCTCATTGATCCCGCAACCCAGCCGGCACGCGAGGCCGCCACGGGAAAACCCGTGGTGACCATGTCGCACGTGTCGAAGGTTTTTTCGAACGGTACGCTGGCGCTCTCGGACATGTCGCTGACCGTGGGGCAGGGGGAGTTCATCAGCCTCCTCGGTCCCTCGGGCTGCGGCAAGTCGACGGCGCTCAGGATCATCGCGGGGCTCGGTGCGGCGTCCTCGGGGACGGTCGGCTGGCCGTCGTCGAAAATCAACGCCAAGGGCCTGCCGGAGGGAGACATCGGCTTCGTCTTCCAGGAGCCGACGCTGATGCCCTGGCAGACCGTCCTCGGCAACGTCTACCTGCCGCTCAGGCTGCAGCGGGTATCGAAGGCTGTGGCACGTCCGCGCATCATGGAGACGTTGCGGTCGGTGGGCCTCGCGGACTTTGCCGATGCCTATCCGCGCGAGCTATCGGGCGGCATGAAGATGCGGGTTTCCATCGCCCGGGCGCTGGTGACCAGGCCGAAGCTCCTGCTGATGGACGAGCCGTTTGCCGCGCTCGACGAGATCACGCGGCAGAAGCTCAACGACGACGTGCTGCGCCTCTGGCGGGAATCGGGAGTGACGGTGATCTTCGTCACCCACTCGGTGTTCGAGTCGGTCTATTTGTCGAACCGGATCGTGGTGATGCGCGCGCGCCCGGGCCAGGTGTTCACCGACGTGCCGCTCCACACGTCCTCCGAGCGCGACGAGCTTTACCGGGCCTCCGAGGAGTATCGGGCGGCCTGCTTCGATGTTTCCAAGGCCCTCCAGGACGCCATTCATGTCGGCGGAGGGGTCCACTGATGAGCATGGCGACGACCGACACGCATGCGGCGGCCGCGCACGACGACGCCGGCACGGACGCACAGGTCGCGGTGCTCGTGCCCCGCACCTCGACGGGCGAGAAAATCCTCCGGGTCGTCATCCCGACCGTCACGATCCTGGCGGTGATTGCCATCTGGCAGGCGATCGTCTCGATCAATCACATCCCGAAATACATCCTGCCGGCGCCCGGTGATGTCGCGCTGTCGCTCGCGACGGACTGGCCGGTGCTGCTGCCGGCGCTCTGGGTGACGCTTCAGATCACCTTCGCGGCCCTGTTCGTGGCGCTGATCGGCGGCGTGGTGCTCGCCGTCGTCCTCGTGCAGTCGCGCTGGATCGAGCTTGCCTTCTATCCGCTGACGGTGATCCTCCAGGTGACGCCGATCGTCGCCATCGCGCCGCTGCTGCTGATCTACACGCCGAATACGCAGGTGGCGCTGTTGATCTGTGCCTTCCTGGTCGCCTTCTTCCCCATCCTTTCCAACATGGTGCAGGGGCTCAAGAGCGTCGACCACAACCTGCTCAACCTGTTCGATCTCTACGGCGCCTCGCGCTGGCAGCAGCTGATCTTCCTCAAGCTGCCGGCCGCGCTGCCCTTCTTCATGGTGGGCCTCACGATCGGTGGCGGCCTTGCGCTCATCGCGGCGGTTGTCGCCGAGTTCGCCGCGGGTTCGTCAGGCGCCGGTTCCGGCCTCGCCTTCCGCCTGCTCGAGGCGCAATACCGGCTCAACATCCCGCGCCTGTTCGCGGCTCTGCTCCTGCTCTCGGTCACGGGCGTTGCGATCTTCGGGGTTACCTCCTTCATCTCGTGGCTTTTCCTCCACCGCTGGCACGAGAGCGCCGTGCGGCGCGAGAACTGAGGTTTTGGTGCGCGCTCCCTATCCCGACGCCGCAACGGTGCTGCTGCGCAACGCCACGGTGCCGCTCGCGGTGTTTGCCGGCGATCTCCCCGGTGAGGGCCAGCTGGCGCGCGTCGACATCCTCATCGCCGATGGGGTGGTGACGGCGGTCGCCCCGCCGGGCGCCGCGCCCGAGCCCGACGTCGCCGCCTTCTACGACTGCCGCGAGGGCCTGGTCCTGCCGGCGCTTGCCGACATCCACACCCATCTCGACAAAGGCCACATCTGGCCGCGGCGGGAGAACCCGGACGGCACCTTCCTGGGTGCGCTCAACGCCGTCGCGGCCGACCGAGAGGCCCATTGGTCGGCGGCCGACGTCGAGCGGCGCATGGATTTTGCGCTGCGCTGCGCCTATGCGCACGGCACCGCGGCGATCCGGACCCATATCGATTCGGTGCCGCCGCAGGACGAGATTTCGTGGGACGTGTTCGACCGCGTGCAGGCCCGCTGGGCCGGCCGCATCGAATTGCAGGCGGTGGCACTGGTCGGGCCCGACATCATGCTCGACAGGCCGCTCTACCGGCGCGTGGCCGCGCGCGCGAAGGCCTCGGGCGGCCGCCTCGGCGGCGCCATTGCCGTGTGGCCGAATGCGGGGCAGGCGCTGTTCAACGCCGTCGAGCTGGCGGGGGAGCTCGGGATGGCGCTCGACCTCCATCTCGACGAGACGCTCGAAGTCGAATCGAGCGCGCTGCGGCATCTTGCGGACGCGGTGCTCGAGACCGGCTTCAAGGGCCCGGTGCTCGCGGGCCATTGCTGCGTGCTCTCGGTGCAGGATGAGTGCACGGCGATGGCCACCATCGAGCGCGTCGCGGAAGCGGGCATCGCCGTGGTGTCCCTCCCCATGTGCAACATGTACCTCCAGCACCGGCGCAGCGATCCCGAGCCACGGACGCCGCGCCACCGGGGGGTTACGCTCGTCAACGAGCTGAGGGCGGCGGGCGTGCCCGTGGCGCTCGCTTCCGACAACACGCGCGATCCGTTCTATGCCTATGGCGATCTCGACGGCTTCGAGGTGTTCCGCGAGGGCGCGCGCATCGCCCATCTCGACCATCCCCAGACCGTGGCCTGGGACTGGCTGCCGGCGGTCGCCTCGGGTGCGGCGGAGATCGCGGGGTTGAACTATCGCGCGCAGATCGCCGTGGGCGCGCCGGCCGATCTCGTCCTCCTCGATGCGCGCGGCTGGACCGAGCTCAACGCCCGTCCGCAATCCGACCGCATCGTGCTCCGCGCCGGACGCGCCATCGACACGGCCTTGCCCGACTACCGCGAACTCGACGACCTCATGAGGTAGAAAATGGACCTCTCCGCTTTCCGTGCCGAACTCGGGGACATCCCGACGCAGGACCATCCCCGGCTGGTGCAGCAGAAAAGCCGCGACCACTACTGGTACTCGCCGATCCTCAAGGCCAAGCTGGACCACGTGACGGCCGACCTCGTCGTCGCGCCGCGCAGCGTCGAGGACGTGAGGACGGTTCTCCGCGCCGCCTTCAGGCACAAGGTGCCGGTCACGCCGCGCGGCGCCGGTACCGGCAATTACGGGCAGGCGATGCCGCTGTCGGGCGGGGTGATCCTCGACCTCATCAACATGAACAAGGTCGTCTCGGTCAGCCACGACCGGGTGCGGGCCGAGGCGGGCATCATTCTCGAAAAGCTCGACCACGCCACGCGCGAGGCGGTGCACGGCGAGATGCGCTTCCACCCCTCGACCTACCGCATGGCGACCCTCGGCGGATTCATCGCCGGCGGCTCGGGCGGGGTGGGCTCGATCCGCTGGGGTGGCCTCAGGAACTTCGGCAACATCCTCGCCCTCAAGGTCGTGACCTGCGAGGCGGAGCCGCGCGTGCTCGAATTCACCGGCACCGACATCCTCAAGGTGGCGCACGCCTACGGCACCAACGGCATCATCGTCGAAGCCGAGATTCCGCTGACGGCGGCCTATGACTGGGTCGACTTCATGGCAGGGTTCGATTCGATCATCGAGGCGGTGGCGTTTGCCGAGGCGGTGGCGCTGCAGGACGGCATCCTGCTCAAGGAGATTGCGCCCATCGCCGGGCCCGTGCCTTACGACTATTTCAACCGCCACCGGCCGTTCATCCGCCACCGCGACCAGTCGGTGGTCTGCATGATGGTTGCGCCGTTCGCGGTCGAGGCGCTGCAGATCTTCCTCAACCACTGGAAGGGCGAGACGCTCTACCGCGGCGACAAGGTCGACGAGGAGACGCGGCGCAGGACGCCGCCGCAATACGAGCTCTGCTGGAACCACACCACGCTGCGGGCGCTCAAGATCGACGAGAGCATCACGTACCTCCAGACGCAGTATCCGGACTTCGCCCGCGTCAAGAAGCTCATCGGCATGCTGGGCGACGAGATGCCGATGCATCTCGAGATGACGCGCTTCGATGGCCGCGTGACGTTCTCGGGGCTGCCGCTCGTCCGCTACACGACCGAAGCGCGGCTCGAGGAGATCATCCGGCTGCATGAGGAGAACGGCTGCCTCGTGTTCAATCCGCACCGCTACACCCTCGAGGAGGGCGGCATGAAGCGGACGGACGAGGGGCAGCTGGCGTTCAAGCGCGAAGCCGATCCGACCGGCCTGCTCAACCCCGGCAAGATGATCGGGTGGGAAAACCCTGACTTCGACCTGAATTCGGGCCGTGTCTGGCTGTTCGAGGGATTGCAGCCGGCCAAGGTCGCCTGATGCGGGTTCTGGTCGTCCACGCTCACCCCGTCGAGACGAGCTTCAACCGGTCGCTGTTCACGACGGCCGTCGATACGCTTCGCGCTCGCGGGCACGAGGTGGATGCCTGCAACCTCTATGAGGAGGGGTTCGACGCCGTCCTCAGCCGGGGGGAGCGGCTTCGCTACGAGGACGTGCCGGGCAACATCACCCCGGACCTGCGGCCCCATGTCGACCGCCTGCTCGCCGCAGAAGCGATCGTCTTCGTGCATCCGGTCTGGAATTATGGCTATCCGGCCATTCTCAAAGGCTATTTCGATCGCGTCTTCCTGCCGGGTGTATCGTTCCGGCTCGAGAATGGCGGCGTCGTGCCGAACCTCACCAACATCCGGCGCGCGGCGTTCGTGACGAGCTATGGCGGGGACCGCTGGCGCACCATGCTGATGGGCGATCCACCGCGGCGGCTGGCGCGGCGCTGGGGCTGGGCGACATTTCGCACGCTCCCGAAATATCTCGCCCTCTACGACATGAACAACAACCGGGAGCCGCAGCTTCGGGCGTTCCTGGAAAAGGTGCGGGCCGAATTCAGCCGCTGGTGAAGGGTCCGCGCTGGTCGCCTCCTGTCGCCGCATCCGCGCCGGTTCGGGCAGCGGCGCTCTCCGGGCGCAGTTCGAGGAAAAGGTGCTGCACCGGGGGAAAACGCTCCCGGATCTTCGCGTCGAGCCGGGCAAGGGTCGCTTCGATCTCGTCGAGCCCGGCGCTGTCGGCGAAGTCGAGGGCGATGGCGACGAGGATGCGCTCCGGCCCCAGATGAATCGAGCGCAGGTCGTGGATGCCGGCGACCGCCGGCTCGGCCGTCACGAGCTCGCGAATGCCGGTGACGACACCCGGGCTCGCCGCCTCGCCCGTCATCAGGCTCTTGGTCTCCCGGGCGAGCGCGGCGGCGGTCGCCGCGAGAATGGCGCCGATGACCAGCGAGGCAATTCCGTCGGCTGCCGTCCAGCCGAGCACGGCGGAAGCGAAGACGCCGCAGAACGCCACGGCGAGGCCGATCAGGGCGGCGCTGTCCTCGAACAGCACCGTGAAGGTCGTCGGGTCCTTGGACCGTTCCACCGCCCTCAGCAGCCCCTGGCGGGCGAGGTCCCTTGGCCGTTCGCGGCGAAACTCACGGAACGCCACGGTCCAGCTGATGCCCTCGAAAACGGCCGAGAGCGCAAGGACCGCGTAGGTGATGAGGGGCCGCTCCACGGGGGCGGGGTGGCCGAGCTTTTCGATCCCCTCATAGGCCGAAAAGCCGGCGCCGAGCCCAAAGATCAGGATGGCGACGACGAAGGCCCAGAAGTAGAGCTCGAGACCGTAGCCGAAGGGGTGGCTCGCGTCGGGCGGTCGCCGTGAGCGATGCCCGCCATAGAGCATGAGGCCCTGGTTCCCCGTATCCACCGTCGAGTGAATGGCTTCCGAGAGCATGGCGGAGGAGCCGGAGAGGACGGCCGCCACGAACTTTGTTCCGGCGACGGCGAGGTTGCCGGCAAGGGCGGCCCAGACGGCCATGTTGCTGCCCTTCGCCTGCATCGATGCTCCCGTGCTGCCCTGCTTCCTGCTAATCGTCCGTGACCGCCGCGGGTTCCCGTGCTGCCGGTCTTGACAGAGGTCGTTTCCGGCACCGACCATCGCGGTGCCCACCGCACCGGTGGAGAGCGGCCCGGGCGGGAGCGGCAGGGTCAGGCAAAGTGGGGAGGAATTTCATGGATCGTCGTTCGATGATGAGGGGCGCCGCGGTCGCCGGCGGCGCCGCAGTGGCGTCGCTGGCTGCGCCGGCCCTCGCGCAGGGCAAGATGGAATGGCGCATGGTCACCGCGTGGCCCAAGAATTTTCCGGGGATCGGGGTCGGCGCGCAGCGGCTCGCCGACCGCATCGGCAAGGCCTCGGGTGGACGGCTCACGGTCAAGGTGTTCTCGGCCGGCGAGATGGTGCCCGCACTCCAGGCGCTCGATGCGGTGATCGACGGCTCGGCGGAGATGAGCCATGGGGCGGCCTACTACTGGCAGAACAAGAACCAGGGCCTGAACTTCTTCACCGGTGTGCCGTTCGGCATGACCTCGGTCGAGCTCTCCGCCTGGGTGCGGTTCCTCGGCGGGCAGGCGGTTTATGACGAGATCTACGACCAGTTCGGCGTGCAGGCCTTTCTGTGCGGCAATACCAGCACGCAGACGGGGGGCTGGTTCCGGAACGAGCTCAAGGGCCTCGCCGACATCAAGGGGCTGCGGTTCCGCACGCCGGGGCTTGGCGGCCAGGTCTGGAGCAAGCTCGGCGCTTCGGTGACCAATCTCGCGGCGGGCGATATTTTCCAGGCGCTCCAGTCCGGGACGCTCGACGCGGCCGAGTTCGTCGGCCCCTACAACGATCTGGCGCTCGGCCTCTACCAGGTCTGCAAGAACTACTACTTCCCGAGCTTCATCGAGCCGGGGTCGGCAATCGAGCTCGTGGTCAGCAAAGCGAAATATCAGGGCCTCCCCGCCGACCTGCAGCAGATCGTCGCCGACGCGTGCCAGGCGGAATACGACCAGATGACTTCGGACTACTACGCCAACGATCCACGGGCGCTCGCCACGCTGGTCAACGACCATGGGGTCCAGGTCAAGACGTTCCCCGAGGACATCTTCGAGGCGGGGGCGAAGGCGTCGGTCGAGATCATCGAGGGGCTGCGGTCGAGCGGCGACCCGCTGACCAAGAAGGCGGCGGACAGCTTCGTTGCCGGTTTCAACACGCTACGCGGCCGCACCGAGGAGGAAGACCTGCCGTTCCTCAACGCCCGAACGAAGTATTTCAAGCTCGCCTGAGCCTTCGCTCAGCACGCCCGGAAGGCCTGCAGGCGCCGGTCTGCGGGCCTTTGCCGTTTTCAGTGATAGAGCCAGTTGGGGAGGGTCGTTGCGAGCTGGGGCGCGAAGAACAGCATGGCGAGTCCCACCAGCTGGAGGGCGACAAAGGGAACCACGCCGCGGTAGATCATGCCGGTCGTGACGGCGGGCGGGGCCACGCCGCGCAGATAGAACAGCGAAAATCCGAAGGGCGGGGTCAGGAAACTCGTCTGCAGGTTCACCCCGACCGCGACGCCGAGCCAGACGGGGTCGATGCCGAGGTTGAGCAGGACCGGCGCGGTGATGGGGATCACGATGAAGATGATCTCGAACGTGTCGAGGATGAAGCCGAGCACGAACATCACCGCCATGACGATGATCGTTGCGCCGACTGCGCCGCCGGGCATGTTGGTCAGGAGGCCATCGACCAGCGCCTCCCCGCCCATCAGCCGGAACACGATCGAGAACACCGCGGCCCCGAAGAGGATGATGAACACCAT
>DASZTU010000216.1:0-6818 GCA_035547975.1 Devosiaceae bacterium
AACCTCAGGGTCTATGCCGGCGCCGAGCACCCGCACGAGGCGCAGCAGCCGGTCAAGATCGACATCGCGTCGATGAACTCCAAGAACGTCAAGGTGGATTGATATGGCCGAAACCATCAACTCGCTCGACCAGCTGTCCACCGTCGCGCCCGCGGCGCCGGCGGCGCCCGTGCACGTCCAGAAGCTCGACGCTGAGGGCCGCGCCTATGCGACCGGCAAGCGCAAGAACGCCATCGCCCGCGTCTGGCTCAAGCCGGGCAACGGCAAGATCACGATCAACGGCAAGGAATTTTCGGCGTTCTTTGCCCGGCCCGTGCTGCAGATGATCCTGCAGCAGCCCATCATCGCCGTGGCCCGCAAGGACCAGTACGACGTCGTCGCGACGGTTGCGGGCGGCGGTCTTTCCGGCCAGGCGGGCGCCGTACGTCACGGCATCTCGAAGGCGCTGACCTATTACGAGCCCGAGCTGCGCGCGGTGCTGAAGAAGGGCGGGTTCCTCACCCGCGACAGCCGCGTGGTCGAGCGCAAGAAGTACGGCAAGGCCAAGGCCCGCCGGAGCTTCCAGTTCTCGAAGCGCTGATCGGCAGTATCCTGCCTGTGTGTTTGGAAGGGGTCGGGCAACCGGCCCCTTTTCGTTTGGGTGGGTGCTGCCCCGAGACTATCCGCGGAGCGCCACGAGCTGGCCCGCGGACCATTCGAGGCGCCCGGCGAGATCAAGCTCGATCAGGAGGGTTTGCAGCGCCGGCACGCTCAGGCCGGTATCGGCCAGCAGTTCGTCGACCGGCATCGGGGTCACGCTCAGCGCCTCGAGCAGGCGTCCGCGCTCGTCGGCCGACGGCAGGTCGGGGGTGATGCCCGTTTCGCCATAATCGGGCTCCCAGTCGGCTTCGAGCAGGCTCGTCCGTGTGGGGTCGGCGGTCGCCAGCGATTCCAGCACATCGGCGGCGCCGGTCACGAGCTTCGCCCCCTGCTGGATCAGCGAGTTGGCGCCCTCCGCCCGGGGATCAAGGGGCGAACCGGGGACGGCGAAGACGTCGCGGTTCTGCTCGAGCGCCAGACGGGCGGTGATGAGCGATCCTGAGCGCTTGGCCGCCTCGACCACGACCACGCCCAGCGAAAGGCCCGAGATCAGGCGGTTGCGGCGCGGAAAGTCGCGCGCACGCGGCTCCCAGTTGAGCGGCATCTCGGTGACGAGGGCACCGCCATGCTCGACGATTTCACGGGCGAGCGGCACGTTTTCGTCCGGGTAGATGTGGTCGAGGCCGCCGGCGAGCACCGCGACGGTGCCCGTCGCGAGACTGGCGCGGTGCGCCGCCGAGTCGATGCCGCGGGCGAGGCCCGAAACGATCGTGTAGCCCGCGGCCCCAAGATCCTGCGCCAGCATCCGGGTCATCTTCTGGCCGGCCGCCGACGCGTTGCGCGCCCCCACCATTGCCACCGACTTGCCCCAGTCGAGCTCGTCGCCACCCGCGACCGCCAGTACCGGTGGGGCGCCCGAAATGTATTTGAGGAGGGGCGGATAATCCGGCTCGCCGAGCGCGATCAACCGGGCGCCCATCTGCTCGGTGGCCTCGAGCTCGGCTTCGGCTTCCCCCGGCGAGCAGAGCCGCGCGCCGACGCCCGCCTGCCGGACGAGCGAGGGAAGCGCCTCGAGGGCGGCTTCGGCACTGCCGAAGCGGTTGAGCAACTGCCGGAAGGTCACCGGTCCGACATTGTCGGTGCGGATCAACCGGAGCCAGGCGAGGCGCTGCGAACGGGTGAGAATACCTCCTTCCCGTTGCATTGCCGTCAGGTCGTCTTCTTTTCGCTGCCGATCTTGGGCTCGGTGCCCTCGATCAGCCGGGCGATGTTGGCGCGGTGGTTATAGATGAGCACCAGTGCCAGGAGCGCCGTCACGGCCGCAAGCCTGGGGCCGTCGATCCAGTCGAGATAGAGCCCCGCGACATAGGCGAAAATGGGAGCGGTTACGGCTGCGGTCAGGGCCGAGAGTGACGAATAGCGCTGGGCAAAGGCGATGATGAGCCACACGATGCAGAAGATCACGGCGACCGGCCAGGCCCAGCCGAGGAGGATGCCGATGAAGGTCGCGACGCCCTTGCCGCCCTTGAAGTTGAGCCAGACCGGGAAGCAATGGCCGAGAAACGCGGCAACCCCCGCGATCAGCACCGCATCGTCGCCCCAGAGGTAGCGCGCGATCAGCACGGCGGCGGTGCCCTTGAGCGCGTCGAGCACCAGGGTCGCCGCGGCCAGTTCGCGCCGGCCGGTGCGCAGCACATTGGTCGCCCCGATATTGCCGGAGCCGATCTTGCGCACGTCGCCCAGGCCCGCGGCCCGCGTGATCAGGAGGCCAAACGGAATGGAGCCCAGCAGATAGCCCAGGACAGCCGCCAGCAGGTCGTTGAGGATCACCCCCGCCCCTCCTCGTCGAGGTCGAATACCTTCCGGCCGGCAACGTAGGTCGCCACGACCTTTCCGGCAAGCCGGGCGCCCTCGAAGCTCGAATTGCGCGATTTCGAGCGGAAGCCGGCCTCGGAGGCGGTCCAGGGGTAGTCGAGGTCGACCAGGATGAAATCGGCGGGCGCCCCCACCGCAAGCCGCCCGGAGGGGAGCCCCAGGATTTCGGCCGGCCGCTGCGTCAGGGCGCGCAGCACGGTCATCAACTCGAGGTCTCCCGAGTGGACGAGACGCAGTGCCGCCGCGAGCAGGGTTTCGAGGCCGATCGCGCCGTCCGAGGCCTCGGCGAAAGGCTGGCGCTTGACCTCGGAGTCCTGCGGGTCGTGGTCGGAGTGGATGACGTCGATCGTTCCGGCCCTCAGGCCCTCGATCATGGCCTGCCGATCGTCTTCCGAGCGCAGCGGCGGCGACAGCTTGAAGAAGGTGCGGTAGCCGCCGACGTCGTTCTCGTTGAGCGCGAGGTTGTTGATCGAGACGCCGCAGGAGATGTTCCGGCCGCGCTTCCTGGCGCCGGCGATCATCTCCGCCGACCGGGCGGTCGAAATCTGCGCGGCGTGGTAGCGCACGCCGGTCAGGAGCGCGAGTTCCAGGTCGCGGGCGAGGGGGATCGTCTCGGCCTCGGCCGGGATACCCCGGAGGCCGAGCACGGAGGCGAAGGTACCCTCGTTCATCACCCCGTCGCCGGTGAGCCCCCGGTCGACGACGTGATGGACCACCGGCATGTCGAAATTGGCCGCATAGGAAAAGGCGGCGCGCAGCAGGGCGCTCGACTGAATGGAATGCCGGCCGTCGGCGAAACACACCGCCCCTGCCTCCTTCAGCAGGCCAAACTCGGTGATTTCCTCACCTTTGAGGCCGCGGCTGATGGCGGCGGCGGGAAGCACGTTGACGCTCGCCGTCGCCTTGGCGCGCCGGATGAGGAAATCGACGAGCGCGCCGTCATCGATGACCGGGAGCGTATCGGGCATCAGGACGAAGCTGGTGACGCCGCCGGCGGCGGCTGCGGCCGAGGCGCTCGCCAGCGTTTCGCGATATTCGTGCCCGGGCTCGCCGGTGAAGACCCGCATGTCGATGAGGCCGGGCGCGAGCACGAGGCCGCGCGCATCGACCCGCTCGCCGCCTCCCGGAACGGAAACGGGGGCGGCGGCACCAGCGGTTAGCCCGGTGATCCGGCCGTCCTCGACGGTGAGCGTCCCGACCGCGTCGAAGCTTGAGGCGGGATCGACGATCCGGGCATTTTCGATCGCGAGCCGGCTCATCGGGTCGGCTCGTTGCGGTCGGCCAAAAGCGCATCGAGCACCGCCATGCGCACGGCGACACCCATCTCGACCTGGTCGGTGATGACCGAACGGGAGCCATCGGCGATGGCGGGATCGATCTCGACGCCGCGGTTCATCGGCCCCGGGTGCATGACGATCGCGTCCGGCTTGGCAAAGCTCAGTTTTTCGGCATCGAGGCCATAGAAGCGGAAGTATTCGCGCACCGACGGGATCATCTTGCCGCTGGCGCGCTCATGCTGGAGGCGCAGCATCATCACGACGTCGGCGCCCCTGAGCCCCTCGCGCATGTCGGTAAAGACCTCGCTCGCCATGCTCTCGATGCCCCGCGGCAGAAGGGTTTTCGGCGCCACGACCCGGGTGCGGATCTGGAGGGCGCCGAGCAGCAGGAGGTTGGAGCGCGCGACCCGCGAATTGGCGATGTCGCCGCAGATGGCGACCGTCAGGCCGTTGAGCCGCCCCTTGTGCCGGCGGATCGTCAGGGCGTCGAGCAGCGCCTGGGTCGGATGCTCATGCGCGCCGTCACCCGCATTGATGACCGAGCAGCCCACCTTGCGCGACAGCAACTGCACCGCGCCCGCCGCGGAGTGGCGGACGACGATCACATCGGGGCGCATGGCGTTGAGGGTTGCGGCGGTATCGATGAGGGTCTCGCCCTTGCTGACCGACGAGGTCTTGACCGACGTGTTCATCACCTGGGCGCCGAGACGCTTGCCGGCGATCTCGAAGGAGCCCTGCGTCCGGGTCGACGGCTCGAAGAAGAGGTTGATCTGCGTCTTGCCGGCGAGCGTCGGCAGCGATTTCCGCTCCTGGCGGGAAATCGGGATCATCGCCTCGGCTCGGTCCAGCAGTTCGAGGATCTCGAACGGCGTCAGGTCCGCGATGCCGAGCAGGTGCTTTTGGGAAAAGCGGGGAAAATTGCCGGGGAGGGACGTACCCGGTTCGGCGTGTGTTGGCGAGGGCGCAGTCATCTCGCTCCTTCCGCTGCTCGGCAGGGGGTCTAGCGGAGGGTGAGGCGCGGGGCAAGGCCGATAGCGGGGTCCCTGTCCAATTCCGGTGAGCGGGGTCGCAGGGCGAGGAGGCGGCGTTTCAGCCGCGCCGCAGGCGGTCGAGCGCGCCCTGGAGGATGTAGCTCGCCGCGAGCTTATCCACCACCTCGGCGCGCCGGTCGCGGCGCACGTCCGCCTCGATCAGCGTGCGGGTCACGGCGGTCGTCGACAGCCGCTCGTCCCAGAAGGCGAGGGGGATATCCACCAGCCGGGCGAGGTTGCGGGCGAAAGCGCGGGTGGATTGCGCCCGTGGCCCCTCCGAGCCGTCCATGTTGAGCGGCAGCCCGAGCACGATGCCGACGGCGCGGTTTTCCGCGACCAGCGCCTTGATCCGCTCGGCATCGGCGGTGAATTTCGTTCGCCGGATGGTCTCGAGGGGCGTCGCCGAATACCGCAGGCCGTCCGAGAGGGCGATGCCGATGGTCTTCGTCCCAAGGTCGAGGCCCAGCAGCTTGCCGGTTGCCGGGAGCCCGGCGAGGGGATTTGCTGGAGGCGATGCATCTGGCATGTGCTCGCAGTAGTCCACCCCGCCCGCCGCGTCGAGAAGAGAACGATGAAGCTCACCTGGTTTGCCCGGACGGCGATTCGGATCCACATCGGCGGCGAGATCCTGGTCGCCGATCCAGACGCGGCCCCTCACTCGGTTGATCCGCGGGAACTGGTTTCCGGCGCCGACCGTGTGTTTGCCCTCGCCTCGGACGAGCCGGGCCTGCCGGCTGCCGATCCCAACCGCTGGCGGCCACGCCCGAAACGCGCACCAATCGACGCCACGGTTGAGAGGCCCGCCGTCGAGCTCTTCTCGATCGGCCGTCGCGCCGTGCTGGCCGATGCGCCGGGGGAGCCGCCGCTGGCGCTGCTTGCGGGCTCCGAGCCGCCCCGTTTCGGACGCTGGGCGGAGGGCGGCGTGGTCGTGCTCTTCGGCGCGCGGGAAGGCCTGATCGCAACCGGCACGGTTTTGCTCGATGTCGCGCAGCCACGGCTTCTTGCGCTCGCCGCGGAGGAGGGGGATGTCGAGACGGCAATTGCTGAACTCGCCGAGCACCTCGACGGCACGGGGCTGGTGTCACTCGAGCCGGGCATGGCGCTCGAAGTCTGAGTTGTTGCGTTCCGCCGCGCCGGATTGCTAGAAGCGGCCGACAACGTCCACATTTTGAACAGGTCCGCATGGCCGTCGACGCCGCAACCGTGAAAAAGATCGGGCGCCTCGCGCGCATTCGCATCGAAGAGGACGAGGTCGAGCGCTACCAGGGCGAGCTCAACGTGATCCTCGGCTTCGTCGAGCAATTGAACGAGGTGAACGTCGAGGGGGTCGAGCCGATGACCTCGGTGACGCCGATGCGGCTGCGCCGCCGCGAGGATGTCGTCACTGATGGCGGCTACCCGGAACGGATCGTCGCCAACGCGCCGCTCTCGGAGGATAATTTCTTCATGGTGCCCAAGGTCGTCGAGTAAGCCTCGGCGCCGTTTGTCCCTTTTCTTGCACGAGTTCGCCCCGTGACCGACCTCACCAAGCTTTCGCTTGCCGCTGCCCGCGACGGCCTCAGGGCCCGGAATTTCACCTCCCTCGAGCTCACCGAGGCCTATCTTGCGGCCATCGAGCGCGCCAATCCCAAGCTCAACGCCTATGTGGCCGTGACGGGGGATGCGGCGCGGGCCGCGGCGCGCGCCAGCGACGAGAAACTGGGCGGCGGGGAGGCGGGTCCGCTCGAAGGGGTGCCGCTCGGCATCAAGGACCTCTTTGCGACCAAGGGCGTCCACACCCAGGCGGCGAGCCACATCCTCGATGGGTTCCGGCCGGAGTACGAATCGACCGTGACGAGCCATCTCTGGCGCGATGGCGCGGTCATGCTCGGCAAGCTCAACATGGACGAGTTCGCGATGGGTTCGTCCAACGAGACCTCGTATTACGGCCCGGTGGTGAACCCCTGGCGGGCGAAAAGTTCGAACGCCAACCTCGTGCCGGGCGGATCGTCCGGTGGATCAGCCGCAGCGGTTTCGGCATGGCTGTGCGCGGCCGCGACCGCGACCGATACCGGCG
>DASZTU010000217.1:0-4025 GCA_035547975.1 Devosiaceae bacterium
TGGTGCCGCCTCCCTACTGCCCGCCCGAGGGCTTTACGGCGGCCTGGAGCTTGGCCGAAAACTCTTCCGGCGTCAGCTGCTTGAGGAAGAGCGCCGAGGCGTTCTGCTGCACGGCGGCAAACACGTCGCCCGTCTCGGGGAACTCGTACCAGACGCGCACGTCGTTCGAGTGCGAGGCATCGACCATCTGCTGCATCACCGCATTGTTCGACGGCGTGACGCCGACGGTGTTGCTGAGCGTGATCGAGTCGGCGACCATCTGCGCCGCTTCCTTGCCGATCAGCCACTGGATGAACTTGATCGCCTCGTCAGGGTGCTGGCTCTTGGAGTTGACGCTGAAAGTGTCCTGCATGCCGGTGACGGTCGCGGGCGTTCCGCCGTCGACGGCCGGGAACGGCACGACGCCGACGTCGACCTTGGGATTGGTCTGGACGAAGCCCGCATAATCGGCCGAGCCGCCTTCGAGCATCGCGCCCTTGCCGAGCGCGAACAGCGCCTTGCCTTCGGTATAGGCGGTGCCGAGCGCGCCATCCTCGAAGCAGGGATAGATGTCCTGCAGGTATTTTGCGGCGGCGACGACATCGGGGTCGGTGAGCTTGCGCTTGCCGGTGCGGACGTCGGCAAAACCGTCGGCCTTCAAGACGCTCGAGGCCATCATCATGTAGAGGAAGGCGGGGATGATGCCGTCCTGGGCCGGGGCGATCATCGGCGTGATGCCCTTGGCCTTGAGATCGCTGCAGAGCTTCATGAACTCCGTCTCGTTGGCCGGCGGCTTGAGGCCGTTATCGGCAAAAATCTTCTTCTGGTAGTAGAGGCCGACCGTGTAGGAGCCGAAGACCGGCACCGACCACACCTTGCCATCGAAGTGGGAGGCGTCCTGCGCCGCCTGGGTGAGCCCCGAGATATCGACCTTGTCGGTGAGGTCGAGGATCTGCCCGGCCTTGCCGGCGGCGCCGACGGTCGGGCCGAGCTGGAGCGCGAAGAGGTCGGGCGCCTCGCCCGCCGCGAGCGCGGTGTTGAGCCGCGCCGTCAGGTTCTGCCCGGGGATTTCCTCGAGCTGGATCTCGACGTTGGGGTTCTCCTCCTCGTACTTCGAGATGATCTTTTCGACCGCGTTCTTCCACTCGGGGTGCCCATGCCACATGGTCAGCACCACCTTGTCGTCGGCCCAGCCGACGCTCGCGGTGGAAGCCAGCAGGCTCCCGATCAGCAACGCCTTCATCAGCGTCTTCATGTCGATCCTCCCTCGTGTCCCTGTTGCGGCGCGCACGCGCCGATTGTCGTCTGCTATCGATCCCCGGGCGGGCAGCGCCGACCCGGTCAGATGGCCATGCCGTTCGATGCCTCGAAAAAGTGGAGCCGGCCGCAATCGACCGCGACCTCGACCGTTTCGCCGGCCCGCGCCGCCGAGCGGGCGTTGAAGCGCCCGATGCAGACGCCCGCCCCCTCCCCGATCTCGATCTCGTCGAGCGAATCCTGGTCGGCGACCTTGGCCGGCGGGGCGTCGACGGTGAAGTGGACCATCTGGTCCGAGCCGAGCGATTCCGTCAGCACGACCGGGGCTTTCAGGCGCTGGTCCGCCGGATGGGCGGGCACGAGGCTCGCATCCTCCATATCCTCGGGACGCATGCCCACGATGATTTCGCCGCGCCGGCTCCGCAGCGCCGGATGGCCGGCGAACACCGTCTCCGGCACGGCGAGCGTACTCCCCCCGAGGCTGAGGCGGCCGCTGCGGCCGTCGCTCTCGAGCCGGGCGCGATAGAGGTTCATCGACGGCGAGCCGATGAAGGAGGCGACGAAGGTGTTGGCGGGCCGGTTGTAGATGTTGGTCGGGGTATCGACCTGCTGCAGCACGCCGTCGCGCATCAGCGCCACGCGGTCGCCCATGGTCATGGCCTCGACCTGGTCGTGGGTGACGTAAACCGTCGTCACCTTGAGGCGGTCCTGGATCTGGGCGATCTCGGAGCGCATCTGGACCCTGAGCTTGGCGTCGAGGTTGGAGAGCGGCTCGTCCATCAGGAAGACCGCCGGCTGGCGGATGATCGCGCGGCCCATCGCGACGCGCTGGCGCTGCCCGCCCGAAAGGTTGCCCGGCCGCCGGTCGAGGTAGTTCTCGAGCTGGAGGATGCGGGCGACTTCCTTGACCCGCGCCTCGATCTCGGCCCGGGGGCGCTTGGCGATCTGCAGCGCGAAGGCGATGTTGTCGAACACGCTCATGTGCGGATAGAGCGCGTAGCTCTGGAACACCATGGCGATGTCGCGGTCGCGCGGCGCGTAGTCGTTGACCATCTCGCCGCCGATCCAGACTTCCCCGGCGGTCGCCTCCTCGAGGCCGGCGATCATCTTCAGCGCCGTGGATTTGCCGCAGCCGGAGGGGCCGACCAGCACCAGGAACTCGCCATCGGCGATGTCGAGGCTGAGATTGTTGACCGCCTTCACGCCGCCGCCGGCGTATTCCTTGGTCAGGTTCACAAGTCTGACGGTCGCCACGTCCCCTCCGCCCACGCCCATCGAGCAGACCGCTCGGGCGCGCCGGCAGGCGACCTCAGGCGTCTTCTCCTCCCGACGGCGAGGTTGTCCCTGCTCTCCCGGATAGATTCAGGCTTGCAGATTGTACATAATCTGTCAACGTCTGCGGATTGTTTTCAGTCAACCCATACGGCGCGGGAGGTTCGGGAATCGACGGGGCCAGCAAGATGGACCAAACCGCCCCGGCGCCGCCGGTCGAGCCGGCGCGGCGGCCGGGCGCCGGGGCGACGATCTACGAGCGCATCCGTGACGACATCGTGCAGGGCCGCCTCGCCCCCAATGCGCGGCTCAAGACGAGCGAACTCGCCCACGCCTACGGCACGAGCACCAACCCGGTGCGCGAGGCCCTGCAGCAGCTGCGCGGCGAGGGATTCGTCGTCATCACACCCAACCGGGGCGCCCGCGTCCGGGCGATGGACGACGCCTTCGTCCGCGACGTGCTCGAGATCGAGATGCTGCTCGAGCCGCATTTCACCCGCTGGTTCGTCGAGATCGCGACGGACGAGGACATCGCCCGGCTCGAGGCGCTGCAGCAGCGCATCGAGGAGACGGGCTTTGACGATACGGTGCGCTACAGCGAGCTCGACACGCAGTTCCACCGCGTGTTCTACGACCGCCATTACAACCAGCACGCGCTCGACCTCTGGTGGCGGCACCGCGACGTGCTCGGCGCGCTGTCGCGTCACACCCGCTTCGCGCGCTGGCGCGAGGAGGCGATCATCGGCGAGCACCGGGCGCTGATCGAGGCCGTGCGGCGGCACGACGTCGAGGGGGCGGCCAAAATCGTCGAGGCGCATGTGCGCGGCTCGGGGCAGCACCTCGCCGAGCAGATCCGCGCCCGCCGGGCGGCGGGGCGCTAGCGGGTCTCAAGGCGGCACGCGCTCGCCGAACCAGCGTCCTTCGAGGCTCGCTGCGCTCGCGCCTCAGGACGAGGCCGGTGTACGTTGAGCCGGAAATCCCACGCCCCACATCAATCCCACGCCCTCATAAAGATACCACCCCCCTCATGGTGAGGTGCGAGCGAAGCGAGCCTCGAACCATGGCCAAGGACCCCAACATCCTCTTCATCACCGCCGACAAGCGGCGAGGCCACCGACTCTGCCAGCCATCCGCTGGTGCGGGCGCTCCACCTCGACGCCCTCGCCGAACCAACGTCCTTCGAGGCTCGCTGCGCTCGCACCTCAGGACGAGGCCGGTCTAGGCTGCGGCTAGGTCCTTCGAGGCTCGCTGCGCTCGCACCTCAGGACGAGGCCGGTGTACGTTGAGCCGGAGATTCCACGCCCTCATGAATCCCACACCCCCCTCATGGTGAGGTGCGAGCGGAGCGAGCCTCGAACCATGGCCAAGGACCCCAACATCCTCTTCATCACCGCCGACAAGCGGCGAGGCCACCGACTATGCCAGCCATCCGCTGGTGCGGGCGCTCCACCTCGACGCCCTCGCCGAACCAGCGTCCTTCGAGGCTCGCTGCGCTCCCACCTCAGGACGAGGCCAGT
>DASZTU010000218.1:0-3244 GCA_035547975.1 Devosiaceae bacterium
GCGGTCATCTCCGCGTCGCCGATGTTGAACATCAGCAGCGCCTGCACGGGGTTGATGTCGTCCCAGCCCATGCGGTCGAACTCGTCCTTGATCAGGTCGAGCAGGCGGCGGTGGAGCCGCTCGACGCGGCTGACGGCTTCCAGATAGAGCGGCTTGAGCTTGCTGCTGCTGTCCGTGGTCGCCGGAGCCACCGCCTCGGCCGTATTCGTCTTGATTGCCATTCTCAGCCTCACTGTCAAATACCGCGCGATTTTTCGCGTCTCATGGCGCCAAATTACGGCGCCCCAAATAAGATCGACTTAAGCCGCACGCTTAAAACTATCTTACTGAAAAAGAACGGGAATTTGGCTTTACGCTTGGTTACACCAGGCCATAAATTTGTAACCTAAACGCAAGCTGAAGAGCGGCCGGAGCAGGACTGTCGGGGGGCAAAATCGATTTTCCGGCCGGACGCGACCTGGTGCCGAAAACCCCCATAACCCTTGCCGCGCGGGGCTTATTCGTGCGCGGCGGCGGCCCGGCGCATCAGGAAGCCGAGGACGAAGACCGCAAGGATCGCGGCGAGGAGCACCAGCCGGACGCCGAAGCCGAAGACGCTCATCTGCTCGTCCTTGTTGCCGAAGAGGTACATAGTGAGCTCGACGGCGGTCGCGCCGGCGAGCAGTACCGCCCCCCAGCGCGCCTTGATCCAGAGTCCCACGGCGGCAAAGAGCAGCGCCAGCGTAAAAACCGCGAGGTAGACGAAGGCGGTAAAGCCGTATGCCTCGATCGGGCTCTGCGCCCCGAGCGAGACACCGAGCAGGCGCGCGGCGTCGTTGAGCCCGAGCAGCAGGGTGATGATCGACAGGATGCGGACGTAGCGTCCGAGCGGTTCGCTTTCGAACTCCACGGCGGGGTTCCCGGTTGGCCAGCCGAGGTCTAGCGCCGGGCCGCGGGATCGGCAAGCGGGGCCGCGGCCGGCACGGGCTTGCTCATATGGACGGTAAAGCCGCCCTCCGGAAACGCCTCCTCGCGATCGATGACGTAGCCGCGCGCCTCATAGAAGGCGATGTTGGGCGCCATCAGCCGGTTGGTGTAGAGCCGCAGCGTCGGGCGTCCGAGCTCCCGGGCGACTTCTTCGGCGTGGCGGAGCAGCAGGGAGCCGAGCCCCTGCCCCTGCGCCTCGGGGGCGACCGCCAGGTTGACGATGAGGAGGTGGTCGGGCGCGTCGGCAAGCTCGACCAGCGCCAGCAGGTGATTCCCCGCTTCGACGAGGTCGATCCGGTGCTCGACCACGGCCCGGGCGTAGTCGACGGTCATCGGACGCGGCCTTCGCCCGACGATCGGCACCCATTTGGCGTAGGCCGCCTGCGTCAGGGCATCGACGGCCGCCGCATCGGCAGGTCCCGCCGTCCGCAGAGTGTGGGTCATCCGGCCCTCCTTGCCCCATCTCGCCCGGGTGCTTACAACCCGCTCGAAAATTCGGGAAGCTTCCTATGTCCGATCGCTGGAAAAAGCACGACGTCTCGTTCCTCAATGGCCGGCGCCTGCGGCGGCACCGCCGCTTCGCCTGGAGCCGGGCGCTGATCCGCGAGACGACGCTCACGCCGTCGGACCTCGTCTGGCCGCTCTTCATCATCGACGGGCAGAACGAGCGCACCCCAATCCGGACCATGCCGGGAGTCGAGCGTCTCTCCGTCGACCTCGCCGTCGCGGCCGCAAAAGAAGCGGCGGCAGCCGGCATCCCGGCCCTCGCGCTCTTTCCCAATACGCAGGACGAGCGGCGGAACGAGAACGCGACCGAGGCCTACAATCCCGACAACCTGATGTGCCGGGCGCTCGCCGCGATCAAGTCGGCGGTGCCGGAAATCGGGCTCATCGCCGACGTGGCGCTCGACGAATATTCGAGCGACGGGCAGGATGGGCTCGTCCGCGACGGCGAAATCCTCAACGACGAGACGATCGAGGTGATGGTGAAGTCGGCGCTGGTGCAGGCGAAGGCCGGGGCCGACATCATCGCCCCCTCCGACATGATGGACGGCCGGGTCGGGGCGATCCGGGCCGCCCTCGACGATGGCGGCTTCGAGGGGGTGCAGGTCATGTCCTACGCCGCCAAATACGCCTCCTGCTACTATGGGCCCTTCCGCGAGGCGGTGGGCTCGGGAGCGCGGCTCAAGGGCGACAAGCGCACCTACCAGATGGATTTTGCCAATGTCGAGGAGGCGCTGCGCGAGGTCGAGCAGGACCTCGACGAGGGCGCCGACAGCGTGATGGTCAAGCCAGGCCTCCCCTATCTCGACGTGATCCGGGCGGTGAAGGACAACTACAACGTGCCGCTCTTTGCCTACCAGGTCTCGGGCGAGTACGCGATGATCGAGTTCGCCGCCCAGGCCGGCGCCTTCGACCGCAAGGCCGCCATGCTCGAAAGCCTCGCCGCCTTCAAGCGCGCCGGATGCGACGGTGTCCTCACCTATTTCGCGCTGGAGGCCGCGCGGGAGCTGGGGCGGTAGGCCGGGCCGGACAGCGCGCGGGGCCGGTGGGCATCTCGAGCGACCCGCTGCAACCTTTTTGGATATGCGGGAGTTGCGTGTGTCCAGGGGATTTCCGCGGGTTCAATGTCCATTCTCAAGCGAAACAACGTCTCCGTTCGGGGGCGAGGCGACCGGACGATCATGTTCGTGCACGGGTTCGGTTGCGACCAGAACATGTGGCGGTTCGTCGCGCCGCAATTCGAGGACGACTTTCAGGTCGTGCTGCTCGACCTCGTGGGCGCGGGAAAGTCCGATCTGTCGGCCTATTCCCCGGTCAAATACGCGAGCCTCGAAGGCTATGCGGAGGATATCGTCGAGATCTGCCGTGAACTCGGCGTGCGGGACATCGTGTTCGTGGGCCACTCGGTCAGCGCCATGATCGGCGTGATCGCCGCCCGGATGGCGCCCGAGCTGTTTTCAAGGCTCGTGCTGGTCGGCCCCTCGCCCCGCTATATTGACGAGGACGGCTATCGCGGCGGCTTCACCGCCGGACAGATCGAGGAGCTGCTGGCCTTCCTCGATTCCAACCACCTCGGCTGGTCGGAGGCGATGGCGCCCACCATTATGGGCAACCCCGAGCGCCCGGAACTCGGGCAAGAACTGACCAACAGCTTCTGCCGCACCGACCCCGACATCGCCCGGCACTTCGCCCGGACGACCTTTACCTCGGACAACCGGGCGGACCTCGAAACCGTAAGGGTCCCCACGCTCATCCTCCAGTGCAGCGAGGACGT
>DASZTU010000219.1:0-5398 GCA_035547975.1 Devosiaceae bacterium
ATGGCGATGACGACGCTGCGCGCGCCCATGACATTGGCCAGCATCAGGACGTCATGCGTCGCGGCATTCCCCACGATGACCTCGGCACCCGCCGCGCGCGCCGCATTCACCCGGCCCTCGGCATCCTCGATGACGAGGAACGGCACGCCCTCCTCGGAGAGCTCTGCCGCGACGACGCTCCCGACCCGCCCATAGCCGATCAGCACCACGTGGTTGCTGAGCCGGGTGGGCTGCACCGCCTCCTCGAAAGCCTCCTCCTCGTGCCCCTCGACGGCCGGCACCTGGTCGACGCTGTCGGGCACCACCGGGCCGAGACTGAGATCCGGCTCCGCATGCCGGAGCGGGCGGGACTCGAGCCGCGGCCGCAGGCGCTCGGCCAGCCAGAAGGCGAGCGGGTTGAGGATGATCGAGACGATCGCCGCAAAGAGGATCAGTCCCTGCCCCTGCTCGGGCAGGACGCCGAGCCCGACGCCGAGGGCCGCGAGGATGAACGAGAATTCGCCGACCTGCGCCAGCGCGGCCGAGACCTGGAGCGCCGCGGCCGGCGGGCGCCGGAAGAGCAGCAGCAGGACGAAGCCGATGATGCTCTTGCCGAAGAGCACGATGCCCAGCGTCGCGAAGACCGCCAGCGGATTGACGAGCACGATCGAGGGATCGAACAGCATGCCGACCGAAACGAAGAACAGCACGCCGAAGGCGTCGCGCAGCGGCAGTGTCTCCTGCGCCGCACGATGGCTGAGCTCGCTTTCGGAGAGGATCATGCCGGCAAAGAACGCGCCGAGCGCCAGCGACACGCCGAAGAAATAGGCGGCCCCCGCTGCAACCCCGAGCGCGACCGCGAGCACGGCCAGCCGGAACAGCTCGCGGCTGCCGGTGTGCGCGGTGGCATGGAGGATGAAGGGAATGATGCGGCGCCCCACCACCACCATGAAGCCGACGAAGGCCGCCAGCTTGACCACGGTGAGCCCGAGCACCATCCAGAGGTCGAGCGGGCGATGCAGCAGTTGCTCGGCAAGGGCGACGAGCGCATCGTTCTGGCCCGCGCCGGCGCCGTGCGCCTCGCCGCCGGCCGGCCCCGCGCCCATGGCCCCGGCGACCGCCGGAATGAGCACCAGCGCCAGCACCATGGCGAGGTCTTCGACGATGAGCCAGCCCATCGCCATGTGGCCACGGTCGCTGTCGACGAGGTGCCGGTCCTGCAGCGCCTTGAGCGTAACCACGGTCGAGGAAACGCCGACGGCCAGACCGAAGACGATGCCGCCGAGCATGGGCCAGCCCAAGAGGACGCCGAGGCCCCAGCCCATGGCCGTCGCCGCGGCGAGGCGGATCAGTGCTCCGGGCACCGCAACCGCCCGCACGCTCATCAGGTCGCGCAGCGAGAAATTGAGCCCGACGCCGAACATCAGCAGGATCACGCCGATTTCGGCGAGTTGCGAGGCGAGCGTCTGGTCGGCGACGAAGCCGGGCGAATGCGGCCCAACCAGCACGCCGGCAATGAGATAGCCGACGATGGGCGGCATTTTCAGCCGATTGGCGATGGCCCCGAAGACATACGCCAGAACCAGCGCGGCCACGATGGTCGTGATTAGGGGCGTGTCGTGAGGCATGCGCTCCTCAGGCTCCAACGAGATACAAAAATGGCGAAGATGCCGCGCGCCCTAATTTGGGCGATGCCACCAAGCCGCACAAGCGCATGTGCGACACAAAAAAGGGGCGGTTGTGTGAAAAAACACGAAGAGAATTTCGCCTGTCAACGGCCGGGGAGCACGATCGTCTTGACTTCGCCGAACGGCACGGGCGCCGCGAGCACCCCTGGCACCTCGGCGAGAGGGATGCGCCGGCTGACCAGGGAATCGAGCTTGAGCGTCCCCTCGGCCACCATTCTGGCGGCCCGCGCATGCGTCATCGGGTTGAGATAGGCGCCTTCGAGCCGGACCTCGCGGAACAGCAGGTCGAAGGGCTCGACCCCCACCACCTCGCCCTTGGGCATGACGCCGAAGACCACCACCGTCCCGCCCCGCCCAACCATGGCGATCGACTGGCGGAAGGTGTCGGGGACGCCGGCGCACTCGAGCACGACGTCGACGCCGCCGGGCACGATGCCGCCCGGCCCCGCAATGGCGGCGACCGGATCGCCCGCTTCGGGGTCGATGGCGTGGCTCGCCCCGGTCTCGAGCGCGAGGGCGCGGCGCGGCGCCTGGCGCGTTGCGAGCACAATGGTCGTGGCGCCGGCGAGCCGCGCCAGTTGCACCATGAGGAGGCCGATCACCCCTCCCCCCAGTATGGCGACCGAGCCGCCGGGCTGGATGCGGGCGACGTCGAGCCCGTGGAGGCAGCACGCGAGCGGCTCCGAAAAGGCGCCGTGCACCGGGTCGAGATTGTCGGGCAGCTCGAACGCCTGCATCTCGGGGATCGCCACATGCTCGGCAAAGCCGCCATCGCGGAAGACGCCGATGGCAACGAGGTTGTGGCAGAGATTGGGCCGCCCCGCCCGGCAGGCCGGGCAGTGCCCGCAGGCGATGTTGGGGTCGCAGGTGACGCGCGTCCCCGGCCGGATCCGCGTCGCGCCCTCGCCCTGGGCCTCGACGATGCCGCAGAATTCGTGCCCGAGCGTCACCGGCAGGGCGGTTGGATATTCGCCGCGGAACATGTGCCGGTCGCTGCCGCAGATCCCCGCCGCCTCGACCCTGACCAGAACCTCGCCCGGCCCCGGCACCGGCCGGTGCACGGTTTCAAGCCGCATTTCGCCGATGGCCCTGAGGCGCGCTGCGTACATTTCGGCTCCTACCCTCCCCGCTTCCGCGCCGCTCGCTTTTTGTCCCGGCCGAACGAGAAACCCGGCCGGGCGCGGCGTCCACTCCCTGGGGCAGGACTTAGCATCCGCAACGCGAGGCGTCACGGGCGAGGTCCGGGCCAGCAAACCTCGCCCTCGTCATGGCCGGGCTTGACCCGGCCATCCAGACCACGCGCGAGCGGTGAGACGGGCTGGATCCCCCGGGTCAAGCCCGGGGATGACGGCGGTTGGAGAGACGGGGATGAACCAGTCAGCGGAGAAGCGATGGTGATGGGGAGAAGCGGGGGCCCCAAATCTCCCTCCCCCTTGCGGGGAGGGTGGCGGCAGCCGGGTGGGGGTCGCCTCCCGCCAACACCTGCGCGGAATCGCCGCGCGCCGCCGTTGCGTTGGCGTGCGATGCCTTTATGGTGAGCGGCGACCGGCGGCTCCTGCCCGAGCCCCGGCCGAGCCGCTGCAGCCCGGAGCCGCGATGGGCGCCTATATCCTCCGCCGCATCCTGCTCATGATTCCGACCCTGTTCGGCATCATGGCCGTCTCGTTCGTGATCGTGCAGTTCGCGCCCGGCGGCCCCGTCGAGCAGGCGATCGCCAAGCTCACCAACCAGGCGGCGATGTCGGCCACGGGCGGCTCGACCGCCGACAACGCCGCGCCCGGCGGCTATCGCGGTTCGCGCGGCCTCGACCAGAAGTACATCGACGCGCTCAACAAGCAGTTCGGCTTCGACAAGCCGCCGCTCGAGCGCTTCGGCATGATGCTCTGGAACTACCTGCGCTTCGACTTCGGCACGAGCTACCTGCACGGCGTGCCGGTGCTCGACCTGATCCGGCAGAAGCTGCCGGTCTCGATCACGCTGGGGCTCTGGATGACGCTCCTTTCCTACGGCATTTCGATTCCCCTCGGCATCGCCAAGGCGGTGCGCGACGGTTCGCGCTTCGACGTCGCGACCTCATCCGTCATCATCGTTGGCTATGCCGTACCGGGCTTTCTGGTCGCCATCCTGCTCATTGTGCTCTTCGCCGGCGGCAGCTTCTGGAGCATCTTTCCGTTGCGCGGCATCGTTTCGGACAACTGGCAGAGCTTCGACTGGCCGCACCGCATCCTCGACTACATCTGGCACGTGACCCTGCCGGTCATCGCCATGACGCTGGGCGCCTTCGCGACCACCACCTTTTTGACCAAGAACTCGTTCCTCGACGAGATCCGCAAGCAATACGTGGTCACCGCCCGGGCCAAGGGGCTGACGGAGCGGCGCATCCTCTACCGCCACGTCTTCCGCAATGCGATGCTGATCCTCATCGCGACGTTTCCCGGCGCCTTCATCGGCGCCTTCTTCGGCGGCTCGCTGCTCATCGAGAGCATCTTTTCCCTCGACGGGCTCGGCTATCTCGGCTTCGATTCCGTGGTGCGGCGCGACTATGCCGTGGTCTTCGCCACGCTCTACATCTTCTCGCTGATCGGGCTCGTCGTCGGCCTCATCTCCGACCTCACCTACACCTGGGTCGACCCGCGCATCGATTTCGAGACGCGCGAGGTCTGACGCATGGAACTCGCGTCCGCCGGTCCAGCTTCCGCCGTCCCGCCGAAGCGGCGGCGCCTCTCCGAGCTCAACCGCCGGCGGCTGCGGAATTTTCGCGCCAACCGGCGGGGCTACTGGTCGTTCTGGATCTTTCTCGTGCTGTTCGTGGTGAGCCTCGGCTCCGAGCTCATCGCCTCCGACCGGCCGATCGTCGTCTACTACAAGGGCGAGTGGCTGTTCCCGATCGTCGTCGACTACCCGGAGAGCAAGTTCAACGGCTTTGCCGCGATCACCCGCTTCCGCGACCCCGCCAACCGCGACGAAATCAACGCCAATGGCTGGATGCTCTTTCCGCCGATCCGCTATTCCTACGATACCAAGGACGATTTCCTGCCGAGTTCGGCGCCCACCCGCCCCTCCTGGCTGATGTCGCCGGACGAACGCTGCGCCGCCTATCCGCAGCAGACCGCCGACCCCGACTGCAACATCGGCAACTTCCATTGGCTCGGCACCGACGACCAGGGCCGCGACGTCGTCGCGCGGCTGCTTTATGGCTTTCGCATTTCGGTGCTGTTCGGGCTGGCCCTGACCATCGTCTCCTCGGTCGTCGGGGTGATCGCGGGGGCGCTGCAGGGCTATTTCGGCGGCTGGACGGACCTATTGTTCCAGCGCTTCATCGAAATCTGGACCGCCATCCCCTCGCTCTACCTGCTGCTCATCATCTCGAGCGTCTTTGCACCGAGCTTCTGGTCCCTGCTCGGCATCTTGCTGCTTTTCTCATGGGTGGCGCTCGTCGGGCTGGTGCGCGCCGAGTTCCTCAGGGCGCGCAATTTCGAATATGTCGCCGCCGCCCGCGCACTCGGCGTCTCGAGCCTCACCATCATGTGGCGGCACCTGCTCCCCAACGCGACCGTCGCGACGCTGACCTTTTTGCCTTTCATCCTCTCGGGCTCGATCACCACGCTGACCTCGCTCGACTATCTGGGCTTCGGCCTACCGCCCGGCTCGCCCTCGCTCGGCGAAATCCTCCAGCAGGGCACCAACAATTTCCAGGCGCCCTGGCTGGCGCTGACCGGCTTCTTTGCCAT